>CALBZE010000040.1 GCA_937889645.1 uncultured bacterium | reverse complement strand
GCGGGCAGTACCAATCCCAGTACCAAATGACCCCGGTGCTGGCCGTCGCCGGCCGGCGCCCGGGCTACCGATACAGGCTGTGTTACTGATTGGATAGCTTGAACTTGCGCCGGATTAGGAAGGATTGGCCCGCGCGCGAGAAAAGCGGTGGCGTCGGCCTCCGGAGCCGAAGGTCGCAGGTTCGAATCCTGCCGGGCGCACTCTCCGAAGCCCTTGCGCGACACCAGATTGCGCGGGGCTTTTTCGTTGTCGTTGACATCCGGCTCTCCGCACAGTACCAATCCCAGTACCAAACCACCCTCGTCGTCCCCCCGGTCTCGCTCAGGAGAAGGACCATGCCCCGGCGCAGGAAGAGTCGCATCTACACCCGCAACCAGGGTGGCGTCACTCGCTACTACGCCGACTTCCGGGACTTCGCCGACGTCGGCGGCGGCAAGGAGGCGCTGATCCCGCCCGGCGAGCGCCTGGCGACCACGGATCCGGACATCGCGGCCGCGCTCGTCGCCGCCCGGCTCGAGGAGCTCAAGGCCAAGCGACAGAACAAGGTCTTCTTCGGCCTCACCAAGCAGACCGACCTCGCCTCCTACGTCGCCTACCATCTCATCGAAAAGAAGCGCGGCGGGAGAGTCACGACCGGATGGGTCGCGGAGAACCAGCGCTTCCTGGATGCGGCCATCGCCTTCTTCGAGAAGGATGGGCCGCGCGATCTCCTGTCGATCACCGTGGCCGACGTCCAGGCATGGATGGGCCACCTGGCGCGGCAACCATCGAACCGCATCGACCCGAGCGACCCGGAGCGGAAGCGGCGTCTGCCCCTCTCGCCAGGCACCGTCCGGCACTACCTGAATGCGCTGAGCAACCTCTACCGGCGCGCAGCGGCAGAGGGCTACGTTCCGCCGAACTACAACCCCGTGGCCAGCCTGCTCGAGAAACCGACCGGCCGACCCGCCGAAGCCCGGTGGCTCGAGGTGCCCGACGCGGCGCTCTTCCTCGAGGCCGCGCGCTGCTACCGGCCGAAGCGGCCGGACATCGCGATCCCACCCCGCCGGCTCTACGCGCTCGTCGCCACGTTCCTTCTCACCGGCGGCCGCGAGACGGAGGTCTACGGTCTGGAACTGGACGACGTGTCCTTCGACCGGCGCCGGATCACCTTCCGTACCAACTCCTGGCGCCGGCTCAAGACCAGGACCTCCGAGCGGACCGTGCCGCTCTGGCCGCAGCTCGAGGAGATCCTCCGGGAGTACGTCTTCGGGGCCGACAGCCCACCGGGCCGGCTCCTCTTCCCCGCCTTCGTGGACGGCCAGGAGCAGCTGATCACGGACATCCGCAAGCCCCTCGACGCCATCGCGGCCATGATCGGATGGCCGCCGGGCAGCGTGCGGACCAAGATGTTCCGCCACACCTACTGCTCGGCGCGGCTCCAGACCCTCGATCACGGTGCGCCGGTCTCGCTCTATACGGTGGCCCGGGAGATGGGCCACGGCGGCGATGCCCTCGTCCGGCGCGTCTACGGCCACCTCGGCGAGATTCGCCACCGAAGCGAGGTGGTCGAGTACCGGATCGACGCATACGCAGGCCTCCCGGCGATCGGAGAGCGGCTCGCGGCGATCCGCGCGCATCAGTAGTTCCTCCAGGCCGAGGTGTCGACTTTCCGACCCCGCCCGAGCGCCGCGGTCGGCCGGCGTGCGGACGCACCGGGCCCGTGTTCCCGCTGCTGGCGCTCGCGGAAGAGCGCGACCGAAGCCCGCGGGATCAGCCACTTGCGCCCCCGGCGCTTGTAAGCGCCCGGGACCAGTCCGGCGGCGCAATACTCGCGCGCCGTGCTCACCGAGACGCCGACTAGGGCGGCGAATTCTTCGAGCTCCAAGTCCTCCTCGATGGCCGCCTCCTCGAGCCACTCGCGGAGCGTCTCGACGGGGAGCGAGACCGCTGCGCCGGCCGGCAGGGCGTCGACGATGCTCCGGATGCGCTCGGCGATCGATACGCCCATCGGTCAGTCCTCCTCGATCCACCGGCGGTACGCCCGCCGCGCTCCCGCAGGCCCGGGATCGGGCCTGCGCGGCTCTGTGCCTGCCGGTGTTGCGGGCACAGAGCCCCACGGCTCCCGCAGGTCGTCGTCGGGCTCGAGCGGCGCAACGGCCCGCGCCTCGTCCTGTGCGCCGCGACCGAACCTGATCATCGCGAGCATGGCACCTCCGTCATGCCCGGCCAGTGGACTTCCGGGATCGGCTTTCGCCCCTGCTGGGCCCGGTAGCGGTTGAACTCCCGTAACCAGGCCGCGTGCATGTCGGCCTGGAGGTCATGGAGCGCGCGGAAGTCCATCTGCTGTAGCTCGGGGTAGCGGCTCACGATCGCCCGGCAGAGCTCCGCCGTGGCGAGCGCGTCGGAGAGCGCGTCGTGCGCGTCGACGAGCTCGACGCCGTAGTGCCGGCACACGTCCCCCAGCTTCCGCCCGCCAGGCCGGAAGCGGTCGTAGCCTCGATCGAGCACGAGCGGGTCGATGATCGGCACCTCAGGGACCGCCGGCCCGCCGTGCCGGGCCGCTTCTGCGTTCAGCAGCGGCCAGTCGTAGGTCGCGTTGTAGATCACGAGCGGCCAGCCGAGCGCCTGGATCCCCATCAGGCATCGGAGCAGCTCGGGCAGGACCTCCGCAGTCGTCGGCTTGTCCTGCACCATGTCGTCCGTGATCCCGTGGACCGCCGAGGCCTCGGGCGGGATCGGTACGCCCGGGTTGACGAGCGTCACGACCCCGCCCGGGAGCGTGCGTCCCCGCGGCGTGCAGAGCACGAGAGCAACGGAGACGATGCGGTCTTCCTGCGGGTCCGTGCCGGTCGCCTCGAAGTCCAGGACCGGCAGCACGCCGTCCCACCAGTTCAAGCATGTCATCGGACCAACTCCAGGTGGCGTTGCGGGGATCCGCGCCGTGCCCGCACGCAGTCGGGGCACCGCATCGGGGAGAGGATCGGCGTCGACGTCGTCTCGCGGCCGCAGTCGGCGCATCGCGAGAGGCCGACCGCGTGCTCGTTCGAGTAGAGCTGGATGAATCGTGCAGCGACGCCGCGGCTCTCAGGTTCGTCGACGCGTTGCCAACGCTCGCAGCCGAAGTGCTTGAGGAACGTCTCGATTTCCCGTTCCCAGCGCAGCTTCGCATCGGCCGTGTCCGGCCGCTCGCCCCGCGCGATCCGGAGCTCCTTCCGGAAGTCGGGCCGGATCCGGAGCGCGACGAGCGCGCCCCTCGGCAGGACGAACCAGGCCCACCGCTCCTGACCCGGCGGCGTGGCCGCGGCGATCTCGTACGCCTGCTTCCGCAGCACCGGCCACAGCTCGTCCAGCGTGCCGGACCACCGGTGTTCCTCGGGAGCCCGCTCAAACGCCGGGTGCGTCGTGCTCATACGGCCTCGCCTACATCGACCGCGGGCCTGGTGACCGCGGGGTCGAGGTCTACGCCCACCGTCGCAAGCGGCTTATCGCGGGCGGCGATCTCTTCAGCGACGAGGTCCGCTGCCGCGCGGTAGTCCGGTCGCAGCCAGCTCGACCCGGTCTCGGCGGCAGACTCCAGACGCCAGCGGACGCGGTCGGCGTCCGGGATGCGGGCGATCTCGGCCGCGAGGGAGATCGCGACGTCCCGCCAGTCGACCACGCACTCCGTCACGGTATCCTCCTGCCGGGCACCCCCTGCCGGTCCTGCCGCAAGCGCGCCTCGCGGCGCTGGCGATACGCCTCGAGACAGATCACGCCGTCGCGTATTGCGTCCTCCACCCGTTGTCCCGGCCGCGCGAGCAGCGTGGAGATCCGCCGCCTGAGAGGCCGGATCGGCTTCCGAGTAGGACCAGGGTCGTCACAGACCGTGATGAACACGTCGCCCTCCTAGAACGGCATGGAGTCTTCCGCGTCGAACAGGCTCGCGACCGGCGCCGGAGCCAGAGCCGGCCCCGGCGCCGGTGTCGACTCCGGGTCGGGCTCCGGCTCCGGCTCAGGCCCGGCGTCCCGGCCCGTCGTCTGGGGCGTCACGTCGCGCCCGGTCGCGCCGATCCGCTCCTTGAGCGCGCCCATCCGATCCCGGGTCCGCGCGCGCACGGCGGCGTTGATCGACTGCTCCGAGTCGAGCTCGGGCAGCACCCCGCTCATCTCCCCGCTCTCGAACCGGTTGTCGAGCTCGAGCGCCATCGCGAGCTTCCGCCCCTCCTCGGGGTTCGAGATCGGGAGGTACTTGAGCCCGCGGCGGGTCGGCGTCTTTCGGGCCATCTCGCCGAAGTCGGTCTTCCACGGGCCCTCATCCTTCGCCCGGCTGCGCTGCCGAATCCGCTCGATCTCCGCGCGGCTCATCACCTCGAATTGCCGCGTGCCGTCCGGCAGCCGCGCGACGAAGTAGGCCGCGACGATCGCGTCGTCGATCCGCTCGATGTCCCAGCGCGGCCGATGGACGATCTTCGGGTCGGTGCCGTACTCGACATCGAAGGTCTCTCCCTCATAGACCAGCCGCGCCTCGCCCGCGGCGATCGCCCCGCTGTTCTTGGCGAGGTAGATGAGGCCGCGGTACCCCGGGATGAGCTGGCAGACCATCCCGTGCTCGCGGGTGTTGTAGGGGACGAGGTAGGCGTGCCCGAGCGGGCCGTTGACCTCGAGACCCAGCTGGGCCGCCTGCATGATCGCCTGGAGCACGGATTGCGGCCGGCACTGGAGGAGCTTGGGCTGCTGCACCACGGCCAGCATCGCGAGCCCGATCATGCGGTCGACGGTCAGGTACTTCGGCAGCACGCGCTCCATCGCCGCCCGGGTTTCCGGCGCCTCGAGGAGCGAGCGCAGCGTGGCCTTGTTGCTCCGGACGAGCGACTGCCCGTTGCCGTTACTCATTCACCACCTCCAGGAACTCCTCGAGGACCCGGTCGTCCCCGATCGTGAGCACGGTGGCCGCCGGCGCCTCGGGCCGCCGGACCGGCCGGATCCCGAGCACGTCGAGCGCGAGGCTCGCCAGCTCGTAGCGGTCGGCCCGGCCGGCGAAGGCGAGCGCCAGGCGGTCGTAGGTCTGGTTGACGGCCTCCTCGGTGAGGGACACCACGAGCACCGGCGTCTCGCTCGGGGTGCCCTCCCGCCCGGTGAAGAGGTGGCCGAGGTATTCGCCACCGACGAGGCTCCGGCGGAGCCAGGCGCGCACGGGGTTACGCATGTGCGGCCTCCTCGTGATCGATGATGGCGGCTTTCACGCGGTCTACCTGTCGGTACTCCCAATCACCGCTGTTGCCACGCGCTCGCTCCGCCGCCAGATCCAGCACGGCGCGCTCGAACGTGTCGATGAGAACCATCAGCGTGTCCATCGAATCACTCCTCCCCCGCGCCGGTGAGGAAGTAGGCCCGGAACTCCGCGTAGGGGCTCCCGGCCTTCTCGAAGAGCTCGAGGTCGAGCTCGCACCCGTCGAGAATGAGGTCGGCCTCGGTCGCCGAGATGCCCCGGTCGAAGAGCGCCTGGCGGACGAGAACGCGGTTGAGCGGCTTGGCCGAGGCGAGGGCCTTCTTGTCGAACGTCTTCCGGCCGGGCATCTGCCGGTAGTAGATCCGGGCGCCGGCGCCCTCGAAGACGCCGAACCCGCCGGCCAGCTCGATCAGCCGCTCCTTCGCGCGCTTCTCCAGCTCCTCGGCCTCGGCCTTGATCTCCTTCGCCTCGCGGAGGTCCCGGACGGCGTCGGCCCACGCCTCGTCGGTCCGGGACACGAGCTCGCCTCCCGTCTCGGGAAGGTCGATCTTCGGGGTGGGCGCTTGGGGCTCAGGCGGGATCCGGGGCTCGACGTGGTTCTTCCAGAAATTGCCGGCGACCTCGATGATCCGCTGTTGGACCTCGGGGTCGGCCTCGACGTCGAAGTGGAGCAGCTCCCAGTTCTCCGCGCTGAAGATCGCGAAGCTTCCCCAGGAGTATCCGTATACGGTCAAGTAATGCTGGAGCTGGAGGATCATGTAGTCGCGGAGCCCCTGCCGCCGGATCTCCCAGTAGACCCTGAGGCCCGGCGCCTTGATCTCGAGCACGCCGGGCTCACCGACGTCCCCGCCCCGGAGGATCTGCCGGTCGACGCTCCCGATGAGGAACGGGTACTCCGGATGCGCGCGAAGCGGCTGGCGCCGGATCTTTCGGCCGGTCCGCTCGGCGTAAAGCTGGGCAGCGACGGGCTCGAGGTACATCCCCCGGAGCATCGCCGGCGTGGGCGGCTCGGGCTCGGCCTCGCCGACCTTTTCCCGGTACACGTCGAGCGCCGTCCGGAAGGGGTGGAGGCCAAAGAGGGCCGCGATGTCGCTCCCCCCGATCCCCTGGCGGCGGAGCGCAAGCCAACCCTCCCGGTCCCCCGGACCGAGCCTGCCCGCCGCGAACAGCTCCTTCACTTGTGTGGCCATGGGAGACTTCCTAGATTGAGATCAGTTCCCGGGTTCGCCCGGGTGCGGACGCCGTGGGTCGATCGCTCTGGCCGGAGTCGCGACCCGCGGCGTCGTTCATTTGTCGGCTACGTCCACTCG
>CALBZE010000039.1 GCA_937889645.1 uncultured bacterium | reverse complement strand
TGGGTTCGAATCCCACGCCCTCCGCTCCGCATGCAGGGCCCGGGGCAGAGCCCCGGGCGTTTTTCTTTTTGTCGGAATGCCCACGTTGCCCGGGAATGCCTGGGCGCCGAGCCGGCGGGATGCGGTGGAGGCGCAGGGGAGAGGAGGAGACGAGCGCCCGTTCCGGGAGGCGGAGGCGGGTCCGGCGGTTCGAATCGCGACCGGCTCCGCCGGCCCGGTCGGCGACGTTCCACCGGCCGAGGACCAGGGGCGGCATGCGGGCGAGCGACGACCGGCGCGACTGTCGGCGAATCCGGCCTCCGAATGCGCCCCCTTCCGTCCAGGGGCCGTTCCTCCTCGGCCCTGGTTCGGGGACCCCGGATCGGCTACATTAGCCAGACGTCGCGGCCGTCGGGCATCCCGTCGGTCTCCGGCTCCGCGGGCGCGGCGGTCCTCCTCGCCGGCGGCCATTGTCAGTGCCTCTCGCCATCATCGTCGAGATCAGGCGGAGCGGCGGCCTCGGGCGTTGCGCTGCAGGGACGGACGCGTCCGGCTCGCCGTCGCTTGGCTTCCGGACCGCGGCGACGCGCCCGCTCGGTCATGGTTCACCACGCGCTCCAACGCGACCAGCGTTCTTGGCCCCGGCTCGGTGACGGGCACACTGCGGCGGCCTTGCCCTGATGGGGCTGCCTGGCTCGCTCGAGTGCCGGGAGCGCAAGCGTTCTTCCGCCCCGGGGATTCAGGCGCGCCCTCAAGATCGCTGATGAGCTCAGTCGGCGTGGATCAGGATACGGGGGAGGGGCAATTCTTGCCTTTGGGGCAAGACAATGGCACCATTGGCCGGGCCACCTCTCGGCGAGCCGCGACGCCTCTCGCTCGCCGCGACTACCATGAGAAAAGAATGCCCGCCCCACTGGGAGGCGGGCGGGTTAGCCTCGACGAATCGAAGCCTAGCCCTGCGTAGGCGATTGCCCACTTACTATAACTCCGGGGAATCGCCGTTGGGGTACTTGAACGGAAATCTAATCGACGACGACCCGCGGGTCAAGGAGATCGTCATGAGCGACCGACCGACCATCCTCGGACTGGACCTCGGCGCCGCTTCCATTGGCTGGGCGCTCCTCTCTGCCAGGGCGGAAGGCGACTCCTGGCGGCCGGACGGGCTCGTCGCGGCCGGCGTGCGGATCTTCCAGGCCGGGATGGAAGGCGACATGGACGCCGGCCGGGAGGAATCGCGGGCGAAAGGCCGCCGCGACGCACGGCTCGCCCGCCGCCAGACCGAGCGCCGGGCACGTCGGCTCCGGACGGTGTTCAACGCGCTCCGCAACGCGGGGCTCCTGCCCACCTACCCCGACCTCGACGCGTCGTCGTCCGCCGGGCGCCACGAGACGATCCTCCGGTTCGACCAGGAGATCCGTGAGAGCGGCCGCCTCGACCGGCTGGCGGAGACGATCGGCGTCCACGGCGCGGCCGACAAGCTCCCGTACGTGCTGCGCGCGGCGGCGCTCGACCACCCGCTCGAACCCCACGAGCTGGGCCGGGCCCTCTACCACCTGGCCCAGCGCCGGGGCTTCCAGAGCAACCGCCGATCTCCTCGCCGCGACGACGAGGAGGGGGTCGTGCTCTCGGGGATCAGCCAGCTCCGCGACGACATGGCCCGCACCAGCTCCCGGACGATCGGGGAGCACCTCTCACGGATCGACCCGCACCAGCAGCGGATCCGCGCCCGCTACACCGCCCGCGCGATGCTGATCGACGAGTTCGAGGCGATCTGGGCCAGCCAGCAGCGGTTCCACCCGTCGATCCTGACGCCGGAGCTGAAGAAGCGGATCTACCACCGCATCTTCCACCAGCGCCCGCTGAAATCTCAGAGCGACAAGATCGGCCGCTGCGAGCTCGAGCCGAAGCGCCGCCGCGCGCCGTGGGCGCTCCTCGCCGCCCAGCGGTTCCGCATGCTCCAATCGGTGAACAACCTCCGCGTCAGGAACGAGTACGGCGTCGAATACGAACTCACTCCCGAGCAGCGCCAGGTGTTGATCGCCGAGCTCGATCGGAAGAAGGAAGTGACGTTCGACCGAATCCGCCGGCTGCTCAAGATGCCCGACGTCACCTTCAATCTCGAGCGCGGCGGCGAGAAACGGCTCCGCGGCAATGAGACCAACGCGATTCTCGCGAAGGTCTTCGGCGACCGCTGGTGGGAGTTCGACCTCGACACGCGGAACGCGATCGTCGAGGACCTGCTGAGCATCCAGAAAACCGAGACGCTCGAACGGCGGGGCCGCGAGGTCTGGGGGCTGGACCCCGAGAAGGCGCGGGAGTTCGCCAACACACGGCTCCCGGACGGTTATTGCCGCTTCTCGCGCAGGGCGCTCGCGAAGCTCCTCCCGCACCTCGAGGAAGGCCTCAACATCCAGCTCGCGATCGAGCGCGCATACCCCCACCACCGCCTCGTCGGCCGGGCCTACGAGCTGCTGCCGCCGGCCAAGCAGGTCCTCCCCGACCTGAGCAACCCGGCCGTGATCCGCACCCTCACCGAGCTGCGCAAGGTCGTCAACGCGATCATCAAGCGGTACGGCCGCCCGGCCGAGATCCACATCGAACTCGCGCGGGACCTCCGGCGCAGCAGGGACGAGCGGCAGCGTCTGCAGTCGGAGAACCGCAAGCAGGAGGCGATCCGCAAGGCCGCGGCGGAGGAGATTCGTGCCGCGGGCGAAGAACCTACCCGGAATAATATCGAACGGCTACTCCTCGCCAAGGAGTGCGAGTTCACCTGCCCGTACACGGGCCGGAAGTTCAGCATGGCCGCGCTCCTCTCCGAGGAGTCGCCGATTGACGTGGATCACATCATCCCGTTCCACAGGTCGCTCGACAACTCCTTCGCGAACAAGACGTTGTGCTTCGCCGACGAGAACCGGCACGTGAAGCGCGGCCGGACGCCGTTCGAGGCCTACGGCAACACGCCCCGGTGGAACGACATCCTCGAGCGCGTCCGCAACTTCAAGAGTCGCCTGGCGGGCGAGAAGCTGTACCGCTTCCAGCTCCACGGCGAAGAACTCGAGCGGTGGCTCTCGGACTTCGCGTCGCGGCAGTTGAACGACACGCGCTACGCATCCCGGCTCGCCCTGCGGTACCTGTCGCTCCTCTACGGCGGCACCGCGGACGGCATCGACCCCGAGGGGAAGCGGCGGATAATCGTGGTGACCGGTCAGACGACGGCCCACATCCGCAACTGGCTGCAATTGGGGTCGATCCTGAACGACGGGGGCGAGAAGACGCGGGACGACCATCGGCACCACGCCGTGGATGCGATCGCCATCGCGCTCACGAGCCAGCGCACCGTGCAGATGCTCTCGATCGCGTCAAGGAACCAGCTCCTCCGGAAAGGGCGGCTGTACGGCGACCCCGAACCGCCGTGGCCGACGTTCCTCGAAGATGTCCGAAAGACGATCTCCCGCGTGGTGGTCTCTCCGCGCGTCGAGCGCCGGGTGCGAGGCGCGCTCCACGCGGAGACCTATTACAGCCCGCGGACCGAAGAGGGCGCGAAGTCGCCCGAGGGCCGCTACGTCCACTACACGAAACCGCTCGCCGATCTCTCGCGGTCCGAGGTCGAGAAGATCGTCGACCCCGCCGTACGCCGACTGGTGATCGAGGCCCTCGGCGGCGGGGAACCGAAGGACGTCTTCAAGGACGAGGGCCGGCTCCCCCGCTTCGTCCGCCGCAACGGCACGACGGTGCCGATCCGGAAGGTCCGGATCCGGGCCAAGGTCTCCGTCACCCCGATCGGCGAGGGCGACCGGCAACGGTTCGTGCAGACCAGCGGGAACCATCACCTCGAGGTGTTCGAGGTGACGGATGCGAAGGGGAGGACGCGCTGGGAGGGACGCGTCGTCTCGATGCTCGAGGCCTACGATCGGGTCAGGAAAGGCCTGCCGGTGGTGAACCGCGAGTACGTGCCCGGGAGCCGGTTCCTCTTCTCGCTGGTCGGCAACCCTGGCGGAGACGTGATCGAACTGGACGAGCCGGATGGGACGCGGGGGTTGTACATCGTGGAGAGTATTTGGATGGAGGGCCTGCACGCCCGCGTGAGAATCAGGCCGCTGAATGAAGCCAACCGCCGTTCCGGCTCGCCGCGAATCCAGCCGTTCGTGAGCGTGCTGGGCCAGCGGCGGTGTCGAAAGGTATGCGTCGACCCGCTCGGTAATGTGACGTACGCCAATGACTGATCGCCTGATCGACCTGGCGGAGACGCCGGCGACGGTCCGGGTCCGGGGGCGGCTGCTGACCATCGAGACGGACGGGCAGCCGCCGATCACCATCCCGGCGGCCGAGCTCGGGGCCGTCGCCATCGCTCCCCAGGCGACGCTGACCGGCGCGGCCCTCGCCTGCCTCGCGGAGCACAACGTGGCGCTCGTCGTCTCCGACGCCCGGCGCATGCCGATCGCGATGCTCCTCCCGCTCGCGGGCAACTATGTCCAGGCCGAACGCTTCCGCCGGCAGGCAACGGCGTCCCTGCCCACACGGAAACGGCTCTGGAAACAGATCGTCGTGGCCAAGGTCCGGAACCAAGCGAAGGTCCTGGAACAGATCCACGGCACGGACTTCGGGCTCCGCGACCTGGCCAAGCAAGTGCGCTCGGGCGACACGACGAACATCGAGGGGCAGGCCGCCCGCCGCTATTGGCCTCAGGTCTTCAAAATCCCCGACTTTCGCAGAGACCCCGACGGGGAGGATGGAATCAACCGCCGGCTCAACTATGGCTATGCCATCCTCCGCAGTATCGTCTCGAGAGCGATCTGCGCCGCGGGGCTCCACCCGTCGCTCGGTCTCCACCACCACAACCGCTACAACCTGTTCTGTCTGGCCGACGACCTGATGGAGCCGCTGCGGCCCCTTGTCGACTACCACATTGCGCTACGCGCCGACGAGAGCACCCTCGAGGACAGTCGATTGGGACCAGAGCAGAAGCGAGAAATCATCGAGCCGCTGATGGGGAAGTTCCGATTCGGCAATACCCAGCGAACGATCTTCGACATCGCTGCACGTATGGCGACCTCCCTGGTCAAGGTGTTCGAGGGAACGGCCGGGAAACTCTCCATCCCCGAGCTGTGGGGACGAGAGACGAAAGTCGGACAGAAATGAGCCAGCGTCGTCTGCCGTTATCCGAGTACGAGGGGATGTGGCTCTGCGCGATGTTCGACCTGCCGGTCGTCACGAAGACCGACCGGAGGAACTACGCTCGGTTCAGGAAGAAACTGCTCGAAGAAGGGTTCATGATGCTCCAGTTCTCGGTGTACGCCCGCTACTTCCCGAGCGAGGAAGCGAGCAAGGCCCACCGCCGTAGGATCCGCGCAGCTCTTCCGCCTGGTGGGCACGTCCGGCTACTCCACGTGACGGACCACCAGTTCGGGAAGATGGAGGTGTACGTCTCGCGCAAGCGCGAAAAACCGGAGCAGCCCCCCGCGCAGCTCACCCTCTTGTAGTGATTTTTCTCGCGTTCGAATCGCACCTCTGGAAGCGGTCGAACCTCCGGGAAACGCCGACAGAATCGCGCTTTGCCGACGGGCGGGAGCCGGTTCCCGACACGAAATGTTGTACCCCAACGGCGATTCCCCGCCAGCTACAGC
>CALBZE010000038.1 GCA_937889645.1 uncultured bacterium | reverse complement strand
CCCGAGCCCCAGGCCCCGAGCCCCAGGCCCCGAGCCCCAGGCCCCGAGCCCTGAGCCCCAAGCCCCGAGGCTCAAGCCCCCACACCCACTACCCCTCCTTGACAATTCCCCACTGCCCCCACCATATACCCCCACTCACTAACAATCCCAGTAATTGATTCTACCCAGGAGCGGACCATGCCCGAGGTGAATCCCAAGGTCATGTCGATGGTGGAGGAGGAGCTGGCGAAGAATCCTAAGACCAGCACCAAGGAGTTGAAGGAGAAGGCGGAGAAGATCGACAAGAGCATCGCGAAGCTGTCGAACCGGGAGTTCCACGCTCGCTATCCGCTCCAGATCATGCGCAAGCGTGCACCGGCCCGCCCGCGGGCCGCGGCCGCCCGGCGTCGTCGTGGCAAGGCCGCGGCCGTCGTGAATCGCGACGCGATCCGGTCCATTCTCCTCGACTTCGGCCGCGCCATCGCCGCCGCCGAGGGGAAGGCCGACGTCGTCGACGTGATCGGCGGGGTCGACAAGTACGTCGAGCGTGTGGTGAAGGCCACGGGCGCGGCCTGAGCCCGCGCCCTCCGACGACGACGCCCGGCGGCGCTCAACGGTTCGCGGCCGTCTCCCGGCCGGGGATCAGCGTGAGATCACGTCGCAGCCGCCACAGCTCGCTCTCCGCCCGTAGCGCGGTTCCGAGTTCCGCGGGAAGGGCGCGGCGGATCGCCGACGTGGGGTTCCGGGCGTCGTCGTCGAACTCCGCCATCCCGCCCCGCCACACGAAAACCGCGAACTCGGCGTCGGTCCCCCCGACCACGGTCTCATAGACAGCGTAGGGAAGCAAGCCCGCCCGCTCGGCGCCCTCCCGGACCCGGCGCAACACGTTCTCGAACCGCGCCTGATGACCGAGAGGGAGCGTGTATCGCACGACCTCGACCAGCTCGCTCCCCGCCGTCCTCGCCTCGAGAGGGGCCGCCGTGCCCAGCTCCGGGCGCAGCCGGACCGCCCACTGGCCCGTCGGGCGGGCGTGGGGGAGGAAAGAGCGGGCCGCGTGCGCCGCGTCCCCCGCCGGGTCGACCCTGCGATCCAACGCCACGAAGGCGATCCCGAACGTCCCGTCCACGAACTCGCCCATCCGCCTGCCGGCGACGATGTCCCAGCCATACCACGGCAGCGTGTCCCCCGCGGCGCGATGCCACTCGAGGTGCGCGCGGTACCCCTCGTCGAAGCGCGCACGCTCGCCGTCGTGCGGGCGGTAGGCGTAGAGCATCGCGCCGGTCGACTGCGCGGCGAGGGACGGGGCGTGGAGGACGGATGCGACCGCCAGCAATGCGATCGGGAACGTGGCCCGCGCGAACCGCCGTGGTGCGGCGTCGAGAAGTCGACCGAACATGTGCAAGCTCCGGAATGAAGGTGGACCTGTCGTAAGGCTGCATCGCCGCGTATTCATAATCCGAGCGGTCGTTCCTTATCAATCACATAAGGAGATTTTATGTCGACGACGGCGACCGGGACGGCGCCGGAGCTGGCCTACCTCGAGGCGTTCCGGGCCGTTTGCGACGAGGGGGGCTTCACGGCTGCGGCGCGGAGGCTCGGGTGCACGCAGCCGGCGGTGTCGTACCAGGTACGAAGGCTGGAGGAGGTCCTGGGCGTGCGGCTCCTGGAGCGGACCGGTCGGCGACTGGTGCTGACACCGGCGGGGCGGCGGTTCCGAGCGTTCGTCGATCGGTTCTTCGAAGAGTTGTCGCGGGTGCGGAGCGAGTGCGCGGCCGGGCATCGCATCGAGCCGTTGCGGCTGGGGTCGGCGAGCGGGTTCGGGCGGTACGTGCTCCTCCCGGCGCTGCATCGCCTACTGGACGCGGAGGAGGGGCCGCCCGTGGAGGTGCGGCTCGAGTACGAAGCCGCGGACGTCATCCTGGATCGGCTGGAGGCGGGGGAGTACGAGGCGGCGTTCGTGTACAAGCGGAAGGTGTCGA
>CALBZE010000037.1 GCA_937889645.1 uncultured bacterium | reverse complement strand
TCGCGCTTCAGGTACTCGATCTTGTCCAGGTCGAGGCTCCCGCTGACCAGCCCCTGGAGCGGGCTCTCCGACCGCCCCCGGATCAACGCCTCGATCCGCGCCGGCCCGTCGGGCGCGATCTCCTCGAGCGCGCCCCGGACGTCGGGATCGGCCAGGAACCGGCCGACCAGCGCCTCGTGGTGCCCGGGGATCCGCCCCTCCTCCAGCTCCTCGATCGCGTGGGAATACGGGTAGTGCCCGATGTCGTGCAGCAACCCGGCGAGGGGGACGAGGCGGCAGTCGACCGGGTCGACGCCCGACAGTCCGCCCTGCTCGGCCATGACCGCGAGCGCCCGCTGGGCCAGGTGGTAGACGCCCAGCGCGTGATCGAAGCGCGTGTGCGTCGCGCCGGGGTAGATCAGGTACGCCAGCCCGAGCTGACGGATGTAGCGCAGCCGCTGGAACGCCGCCGAATCCACGATCCGGACCGCGGTCTCGTCCAGCCGGATCGTGTCCCACAGCGGGTCGCGGACGGTGATGGCGGTGGGTTTGGCGTCGGTCATGTGGCTTCCCGGGGTGCTGAATCTTCCTGAGGCGTCGGCGCCGCCGCGCCGCCGACGGCGGGGGCAGTCGGCACGAAGGCGGGGCCAACCCCGTCGGTCGCCCCGCCCCCGCGTTTCCGAGGTGCCGGCCGCGGCCGCGCGTCCGGCACCTCATCGCCCACGGCCGTGCCCGGGACGCCATGCCGCGGCATGCGCCCGGGCGCCGGCAGTCTTACCGCGCGCCGGCTACCCCGCGATCGGGCCCGCCGCGCGCACGGCTTCGCTCACGTCCGCCGCGAACTTCTCGAAGTTCTCGCGGAACATCGCCGCCAGCTTCTTCGCCTGCTCGTCGTACGCGGCCGGGTCGGCCCAGGTGTTCCGCGGCATGAGCACCTCGTCCGGCACGCCCGGCACGCTGACCGGCACGTGCAGCCCGAAGATCGGGTCCTGCCGCGTCTCGACGCCGTCCAGCTTCCCGCTGATCGCCGCGTCGACCATCGCGCGCGTGTAGGCGAGCTTCATCCGGCTCCCGACGCCGTACGGGCCACCGGTCCAGCCGGTGTTGACCAGCCAGCACTGCGCGTCGTGACGCTCGATCTTCTCGCCCAGCATCCGCGCGTACGTCGACGCCGGGAGCGGCAGGAACGGCGCGCCGAAGCAGGTGCTGAACGTCGCCTTCGGCTCCGTCACGCCCCGCTCCGTGCCGGCCACCTTCGCCGTGTACCCCGACAGGAAGTGGTACATCGCCTGCTCGCGCGTCAGCTTCGAGATCGGCGGGAGCACGCCGAACGCGTCGGCCGTGAGGAACATCACGTGGTTCGGATGCCCGGCCCGCCCGCTCTCGACCGCGCCCTCGATGAACTTCAGCGGGTACGACGAACGCGTGTTCTCCGTGATGCTGTCGTCGTCCCAGTTGACCATACGCGTCTCGGGGTCCATGACGACGTTCTCGAGGATCGCGCCGAAGCGACGGCTCGCGGCGTAGATCAGCGGCTCGCCCTCGGGCGAGAGGCGGATCACCTTCGCGTAGTTGCCGCCCTCGAAGTTGAAGACCCCCTCGTCCGACCAGCCGTGCTCGTCGTCGCCGATCAGGTGGCGCGTCGGGTCGGTCGAGAGCGTCGTCTTCCCCGTGCCCGACAGACCGAAGAAGAGCGCGACGTCGCCCTGCTGCCCGACGTTCGCCGAGCAGTGCATCGACAGCACGCCGTCCAGCGGGAGCAGGTAGTTCATCACCGAGAAGATCGACTTCTTGATCTCGCCGGCATAGCGGGTGCCGCCGATCAGGACCACCCGCTCGCCGAAGTTGATGACGACGAACGTGCCCGTCCGGGTCCCGTGCACCGCCGGGTCGGCCTGCATCTCCGGCGCGTGCAGCACCGTGAAGCCGGGCTCGAAATCCCGCTGCGCCTCGGCCGGCGGCACGATGAACATGTTCCGCGCGAAGAGCGTGTGCCACGCGCTCGGGCTGACGACGCGCACGTTGAGGCGGTACGACGGGTCGGCGCCGCAGTAGAGATCCTGGACGAAGAGCTCCTGCCCCTCCAGGTAGCGCATCACGTCGCGGTGGAGCCGCTCGAAGTGCTCCTGCGACAGCGGCACGTTCACGCTGCCCCACGCGATCTTGTCCTCGCTCGACGGCTCCCGGACCACGAACTTGTCGTTCGGCGAACGCCCGGTGTGCGGCGTCGTGATAGCGACGAACGCGCCGTCCTCCGTCAGGGACCCCTCGCCACGGCGGATCGCATTCTCGATCAGCCCGGCCGCACCCAGGTTCCAGTGAACCGGTCCGCGAGGCTTCAGACCGTGGCGACTCAAGTCCGCGCTCATTGTCATCGTAGTCACTCTTACCTCTTCCTGGTTGGCGCCTGCCCGGGGAGCTGCTGCGCGTCCACCACGGCGATGGCTGTCAGATTCACGATGTCGGCTGCCGATGCGCCTCGCTGCAACACGTGCACGGGGCGCCCCATCCCGAGCAGGATCGGCCCGATCGCCTCCGCTCCACCGATCCGGTTGAGCAGCTTGTAGGCGATGTTCGCCGCGTTGAGCTCGGGAAAGATCAATACGTTCGCTCGATCCTTCAACTTGCTGAACGGGAAGAGGCGCTGCAGGATCTCGGGCACGACCGCCGTGTCGGCCTGCATCTCCCCATCCACGATCAGCTCCGGCCGCAGCCCCTTCACGCGCTCGACCGCGCGCCGCACCTTTTCCGATTCCGGGTGCCGCGCCGAGCCGAAGTTCGAGAAGGAGAGCAACGCCATGTGCGGCTCGATCCCGAGCCGCTCGACGAAGCCGGCGGCCAGCAGCGCGATCTCCGAGAGCGTGTCCGCGTCCGGGTCGATGTTGACCGTCGTGTCCGCGAAGAACATGAGATCGTACGGGAAGATCATCATGTACAGCCCCGCGACGTGCTCGACGTCGGGCGCCGTGCCGATGACCTCCAGCGCCGGCCTGATCGTCTCCGGATACGACGCGTCCTCGCCGGCGATCAGCCCGTCCGCGTCCCCCTCGGAGACCATCATGCAGCCAAAGTAGATCGGTTGGCGCGTCCTTTCCAGGGCTTCGGCGCGACTCAGCCCCTTGCGCTGCCGGCGACGGTACAGCTCGTCGGCGTAGCGCTGCAACCGCTGCTCGTCGGACCAGGGGTTGATGATCTCGATCCCCGACAGGTTCGCGCCCAGCTCTTCGGCCCGCCTGCGGATCCGGTCCTCGCGGCCGAGCAGGATCGGGCGGGCGATCCCCTCGTCGACGACCCGCGCCGCCGCGCGGATGATGCGCTCGTTCTCGCCCTCCGGGTAGACGATCCGCTTCGGCGCCTTCCGCGCCTTCAGCACGATGTCGCGCATGACCTCGCGCGTCCGGCCGAGCCGCGCCTCCAGCCGGTGGCGGTACTCGTCCAGGTCGACGCGTACGCGCGCCACCCCCGTCTCCATCGCCGCCTGCGCCACCGCCGGCGCGACCCAGAGGAGCACCCGCGGGTCGAACGGCTTCGGGATCAGATAATCGCGGCCGAATCGGAACGTCCGCTCGCCGTACGCCACCGCGACGGCCTCGGGGACGTCCTCCTTCGCGAGCGCCGCCAGGGCCCGCGTCGCCGCCATCTTCATCTCCTCGTTGATCGCCCGCGCCCGCACGTCCAGCGCGCCGCGGAAGATGAACGGGAAGCCGAGGACGTTGTTCACCTGGTTCGGGTAGTCCGTCCGGCCGGTCGCGATGATCGCGTCGCTCCGGACCTCCATCACGTCCTCGGGCGAGATTTCGGGGTCCGGGTTCGCCAGCGCGAAGATGATCGGCTGGTCCGCCATCGACGCGACCATCTCCTTGGTCACGATCCCACCGACGGAGAGCCCGACGAAACAGTCCGCGCCGCGCATCGCCTCGGCCAGCGTGCGGATCTCGGTGGCCTGCGCGAACCGCGCCTTGTACGGATCCATGTCCTCGGTCCGGTCCGTCGTGATCACACCCTTGCTGTCGCACATGAGGATGTTCTCACGCCGGACGCCGAGACGGACGTAATGCTCGGCCGTCGCGATCGCCGCCGCACCCGCGCCGGCGAAGACGACGCGGATCTCGTCGATGCGCTTTCCCGTCAGCTCCAGCGCGTTGAGCAGCGCTGCGCCGGAGATGATCGCCGTGCCATGCTGGTCGTCGTGGAAGACCGGGATCTGGAGCCGCTCGCGCAGCGCCTCCTCGATCTGGAAGCACTCGGGCGCCCGGATGTCCTCGAGGTTGATCCCGCCGACCGTCGGCTCGAGCAGCTCGCAGAAGCGGATGATCTCCTGCGGGTCCTCGGTGTCGAGCTCCAGGTCGAAGACGTCGATGTCCGCGAAGCGCTTGAAGAGGACGGCCTTCCCCTCCATCACCGGCTTGGCGCCGAGGGGACCCAGATGGCCGAGGCCGAGGACCGCCGTGCCGTTCGTCACCACCGCGACCAGGTTGCCCCGGGCGGTGTAGCGGAACACGTCCTCCGGGTTCGCCGCGATCGCCCGGCATGGCTCAGCCACGCCGGGCGAGTAGGCCAGTGAGAGGTCCCTCTGCGTGCCGACCGCCTTGGTCGGTGTGACCGCGATCTTGCCGGGCCGGCCCTCCGAATGGTACTCGAGGGCCTCCTGGCGACGGTTCGCCATCGTGCGTCCTGCTCCGCGCGAACTTTCCGGACTCCGAACGAACGGGCAAGCTTATCCGGGGCTTCCGCACGCTGTCAAGCCGGTGCCGGGCGGCGGCCGGGCGGCGGGGGTTGCGGCCGGAGGGAGGCGGGGTGGCGGTGGGGAGGCGGCAGGGTGGCGGGGGCGGGGTCGGTGGGGAGGCGGTAGGGTGGCGGAG
>CALBZE010000036.1 GCA_937889645.1 uncultured bacterium | reverse complement strand
TGTAGACCGACTCGAGGTTCGCCATGTGGCGCATGGCGGAGTACTCGACGAGGATCCCGTTGGCGCCGAGCAGGCGACGCGCCTCGCGGGCGACCTCGCAGGCCATGTTCACGTTGGCGCGCTTGGCCAGGGAGACCTGCTGAGGGCGCACTTTGCCCTGGTCCTTCAGGCGGCCGAGCTGGAGGCAGAGGAGCTGCCCCTGCGTGATCCCGGTCAGCATTTCGGCCAGGCGGACCTGCTGGAGCTGCTTCCCGCCGATCGGCCCATCGAACATGACGCGGTTCTTGGCGTAGCGGAGCGCCTCGTCGAAGCACGCCATGGCGGCGCCGACGGCGCCCCAGGCAATGCCGTAGCGTGCCTGGGTCAGGCACATGAGCGGGCTCTTGAGCCCGTTGGAATTGGGGAGGAGCGCGTCGTCGCCCACCTCGACGTCCTGCAGCACCAGCTCGCTGGTGTCCGAGGCGAGGAGCGAGAGCTTCCCCTTCTGGTCACGCGCGGAGAAGCCGGGCGTGTCGGTCGGCACGATGAAGCCGCGGATCGACTTCGGGTCGTTCAGGTCCCCGGTCTTGGCCCAGATGATCGCGATGTCGGCCATCGACCCGTTCGTGATCCACATCTTGGCGCCGTTGAGGACCCAGCCGGAGCTGGTCTTGCGGGCGGTCGTGATCATCCCGCCCGGGTTGGAGCCGTAGTCGGGCTCAGTCAGGCCGAAGCAGCCGATGATCTCACCCTTCGCCATCCCGGGCAGGTACTTGCGCTTCTGCTCCTCGCTCCCGAACGCGAAGATCGGGTACATGCAGAGCGCGCCCTGGACGGAAGCGAAGGAGCGGATCCCCGAGTCGCCGCGCTCGAGTTCCTGCATGATGAGGCCGTAGGCGACGTTGTTCAGCCCCGCGCACCCGTACTCCTCGGGGAGGTTCGCGCCGAGCATGCCGAGCTCGGCCATCTGCGGGATCAGCTCCTTGGGGAAGCGTCGGTTGATGTAAGCCTCTTCGATGATCGGGAGGAGGTTGTCGTCCACCCACTCGCGCACGGTGTCGCGCACCATCCGCTCCTCTTCGGAGAGGAGCGAATCGATGTCGAAATAGTCCACGCCCTGGAACCTGGCCATGATCGAAGTCTGCTGGCTAGGGGAAACGTTTGGGATCGTCGGAAGATACGGGATTGGCGGGGGAGGGCAAGGGCGGGTGCGCCCCTTGCCCTCCCCCGTGCATCGCAAGCGGCCGGGCGTGCTGGCGCGGGTCTTCGTGCCCCGTCCCGCAAGCCGTGCGGCCCGGCGCGTCGCCGCGGGGCGATTCGACCTACCGCAGCGCCCGGGCCACCGCCTCGGCGTACTCCATCGTGCTCGCGGACCCGCCCAGGTCGGGGGTGAGCGTCTTCCCCTCGCGGAGGGTGGTCTCGACGGCGCGGCGGATCCGCGCGGCCGTCTCGTGCTCGTCAATGTGCTCGAGCATCATGCACGCGGCCAGGATCTGCGCGGTCGGGTTGGCGATGCCGCGCCCGGCGATGTCCGGCGCCGAGCCGTGGACGGGCTCGAAGATCGCCGCGTTCGTGCCGATGTTGCCGCCCGGCGCCATCCCCAGCCCGCCGACGAGGCCGGCCATGAGGTCGCTCAGGATGTCGCCGAACATGTTCTCCATCACGAGGACGTCGAACTGATACGGGTCGAGGACGAGGTGCATCGCGGTGGCATCGATGATCCGATCCTCGAACTCGATCCGCCCCTCGTACTCCTTGGCGACCTCGCGCCCGACCTCCAGGAAGAGCCCCTGCGTGAACTTGAGGATGTTGGCCTTGTGGGCCAGCGTCACCTTGCGGCGGCCGTTCTTGAGCGCGTACTCGAAGGCGTAGCGGACGATACGCTCGGCGCCGTACCGCGTCACGATCATGACCGACTCGGCCGCCGCCTTCGGATCGTTGGCCATGCCGATGTAGTGCTCGACGCCGACGTACAGCCCCTCGGTGTTCTCGCGGATCAGCACGAGATCGATGTTCTCGTAGCGGCCGCCGGGGATGAGGGACAGCGCCGGGCGAACGTTGGCGTAGAGGTCGAACTCCTTGCGGAGCGCGACGTTGATCGAGCGGAACCCTACGCCGACCGGCGTGGTGAGCGGGCCCTTGAGCGCGACCCTGGTGCTTCGGATCGACTCGAGCGTGGCCTCGGGCAGCGGCGGCTGCGCCGCCTCGATCGCGGTCACGCCGGCGATCTGTCGATCCCATTCTATGTCCGCACCCGCGGCATCCAGCACGCGGAGCGTGGCTTCGGTGATCTCGGGGCCGATCCCATCGCCCGGGATCAGCGTAACGACCTTGCCCATCTTCGTCCCTGCGTCAGTTCGTCCTTCGTCGGACGCCCGTCGAAACGGGTCGGTTGTGTTGGTGTCGTGGAGGCCGGAAGGGTCTCAGCGTGAGACGAACTCCGGGTTGTACTCGTACTCCGCGTACCGCTCGCCCCATTCGACGAGCTCCTCCAGCAGACGCGGCCGTTCGGTCCCACGCTGCAGGGCGTGACCGAGCATGTTATGGCTGCGCCGCCACAGAATGTCGCTGAGCGCGTCGCGGCGCAACATGACCCGGGCGACCTGCCGGTCCTGGCTGGTGACGGTCGTGACCCGGACCGCGGCCACGCCGTTGTATTGCTGGAAAAGCGCCTCCGTATCCGGCGAGAGGAGGTGGACGTACGGCCCCACCTTGGCCCACAGCGTCCCGCCGCGCTCGAGCTGAGACTCCGGCTGGTGCACGACCACCTCGACGATCGTGCCGTTGAGCGCGACGCGCTCGACGCCGGAGTGGTGTGCGTAGAATGCGGCGGCTTCCTCGTCGGTCGGGAGGACCAGCTTGGGCGGGAGCACCCGGTCGCAGCCGGCGAGGATGCCGATGGCAAGGGCCGCCGCGGAGCCGGCCAGGAGTCGTCCGGAACGGTTCACGACATTCACGCTCGATGCTAAGGGAACAGTGCGCGGGCCAACGCCTGTGCTGCCGAGGCGACGAGCGACGGCGCGGGTTGGTCGCCCGTATCGCCGCCGACCACGCCGTACCAGAGGACGCGCCCGCCCATGGTGTCGATGATCGCGGCGGCGATCTCGACGCGGACGCCCTCGGCGCGAGTGACGTACCCCGCGGCGACGGGAAGGATCGCGTAGCGCGCCTCGACCATCGCGCCGAGTCGGCGCAGGTCGCCGAAGAGCGGGTCCCCGATGTTGCGTACCTCGGCGTACTGGAAGACCGAGACGGCGAGGGAGCGCGGGTGGATCCCGAGCGAAGGCGCGCGGGCGACCGCCGCGTCGATCTGCTCGGGGAGGACCCAGCGCACGCCCGGTCCACGGTCGGTGAGCCAGAAGGCGAGCTCGTCGTCCAGCCCTTCCGGCACGTCACGGCCGGATTGGACCGGGAGGAGCATGACGGGGAGCCCGAACAGGTCCGGCGCGGGCGGAGCCGGCCGGTCCGCCGACGGCGGCTGCCGACTCGAGCACGCGGAGAGCAGCAGCAGCGCCGCGCCGAGGAGGGCGCGCCGGGCCTCGCGCGTCAACGATGATGCCATACCGCCGCCCGGCCCTCCAGGTACGCCCGGACGCCTTCTTCGGCGTCCTCCAGCTCCGCCAGGTCCCGCAGGTAGATGTTCTGGACCTTGTAGAGCGCTTCCTCGTAGGTCGTGTAGTACGCCTCCGCCTGCGCGCGCTTCGCGAGTTGAAGGACGGGCGCGCTCTTGGAGCTGAGCTCCTCCAGGAACGACGCGAGCCCGTCCTCGAATCCGTCCGCAGGGAAGACCCGGTTCACCAGCCCGTCGCTGTTGAGCTGTTCGACCGGGATCCGGTTCCCGGTCAGGATCCACTCCATCGCGCGGCGCCTCGGCACCACTCGCGGTAGCACGATGCACGCGATCGGCGGTATGATGCCGTGCTCGACCTCGGGGAGCGCGAAGGTCGCCGCCTCCGACGCGACGATGAGGTTGCACCCGAGGCACAGCTCGAATCCGCCGCCGAGCGCCTCGCCCTCGACCGCGGCGACCGCGATCACGTCCATGAGACGGATCGTCTCGAAAATGCGGGCATAAACCTGGAACAGGCGCTGGATCCGGTCCTTCGTGTGCTCCGAGAGGTCGATCCCCTTCGAGAAGACCCGGTCCGCGCCGCGCAGGACCAGGACTCCGATCGACGGCTCGCTCCGGATCGCCAGGAGTGCGGTGTTGATCTCCTCCATCATGTCGATGGAGAGGAGGTTGTCCGGCGCGCGATCGAGGAAGATCGTCGCGACCGGGGGCTGCAAATCGAGTCGAAGATAACGATACGTCATTCCACCATCCTTCCAACGGTTCTCATTCCGCCGCCACGGCGGGCCTCAATACGACCGGCTCCGGCTCGACGGGCCCGGCGCGCAACGCTCGCGCGGCCTCGACGACGAGCAGGCACCCCAGCACGAACAGGAACGCGGCGATGATCCCGACGAGGTTGGATCCGTGGTCGCCGACGAGCATGGCGAGCGCGGTCATGGTGGTCGCCACCATGAAGACCATGGGCACGGCGACGTAGATGAACGCGCGACCCGTCCGCTTCAGCCACACGGTCGCGGTCAGCAGCGCCAATCCGGCCAGGAGCTGGTTCGCCGCGCCGAAAACGGGCCAGATCGCGCGCCACGCCGGGACCGGGTTCCCCGCCGCGTCCTTCAGCGTTATGGACAACAGGATCGCCGGCAAGGCGAGAGTGGCGAGCGTCGCCACCCAGCGCACGCCGGCCTTGCCGTTGTCGAGCTCGAAGAATTCCTGGAAGACGTACCGCCCCAGGCGAGTGCACGTGTCCAGGGTGGTCAGCAGGAAGGTCGAGAGCGCGAGCAGCCCGAAGTGGGCGCCCATCTCGGCCGGAATGCCGATCCGGGAGAGGAAAGTCCCCATCCCGGCCGCGTAGACCTGGAGCGGCTGCATCCGCAACGCCTCGCCGCCCCACGGGAGCAGCATCACGCACGAGAGCGCGAGGACGGCGACGACCCCTTCGATCAGCATGGCGCCATACCCCACGCGGCGTGCGTCGCTCTCGCACCGGAGCTGCTTGGCCGTCGTCCCGGAGGCGACGACGCTGTGGAACCCCGAGCACGCCCCGCACGCGACGGTGATGAAGAGGATCGGGAAGAGCGGCCCGAGGGGCGTCCCGCCGACCTCGCGCACCATCGCGGGGCTGACGACCGCCGGCCACGTGGCCTCGAAACCGCCCGTGAGCGCGCCGATCAGGATCCCGGCCGCGCCGCCGACCACCGCGAAGTAGAGGAGGAAGCTCGACAGGTAGTCGCGCGGCTGGAGGAGGATCCAGACCGGTGTGACACTGGCGAGGAGCGCGTACAGGAGCAGCACCAGGTTCCACGTATTGCGCTCGGAGCCGAAGAGCGCCGGGACCATTCCCTCCGGGATCCCGGTCGCGTCGCCCGCCCACACCGCGAACGCGACGAGCGGCAGGAAGACCGCCGTCGTCGCCCAGACCGGCAGCTTGGATCGGGCCGACACGAAGCCGAACGTCAGCGCGAGCAGGATGAAGAGCCCCGACGAGATCGCGACGCCGCCGCCGTTGAACTCCACGTCCTGGAACGTCGCCGCGGTGAGGTCCGCGAAGACCACGACGACGTAGACGAGCGCGAGCCAGATGAAGGCGAGGCAGAGCTTGAAGGCGAGCGGGCTCATGTACTGCCGCGCGAGCTCGCCAACCGAGCGCGCCCGGTGGCGGATCGAGCCGACGAGCGCCGCGATGTCGTGGACCCCGCCGACGAAGATCGAGCCGAGCACGATCCAGAGCACGGCCGGCACCCAGCCGAAGAAGAGGCCGGCCAGGATCGGCCCGACGACGGGCCCGGCCCCCGCGATCGACGAGAAGTGGTGCCCGAGCACGACCGGCGCCGGCGTCGGGACGAAGTCGATCCCGTCCCGCATCGCTTCCGAAGGCACGAGGCGGCGATCGTCGAGCCCGAGCCGGGCGGAGATCCACCCGCCGTACACCCTGTACGCAAGGACGAACACCGCGATCGATGCGAGGAGGAGCCCGACGATCATGCTGTACCCCCTAGAGCATGTGCCCGCCGTCGACCGGGATCACCACGCCGGTCAGGTGACGAGCGTATTCGGAGCAGAGGAACACGACGACGTGAGCCACATCCTTCGGGTCGCCGAGGCGGCCGAGGACCGTGCGCTCGCGGGCGCGGTCCAGCACCTCGGCGGGGACGCCGGCGGTGAGCCGCGTGGTCCGGATGTACCCCGGCGCCACGGCGTTCACGTTGATGTTCGACGGCCCCAGCTCGACCGCGGCCGAGCGGGTCAGAGCCAGGAGCCCCGCTTTCGACGCGGCGTAGTTCGCCAGCCCGAACTCGCTGTGCAGCCCGTGGATCGAGCTGACGTTGACGATCTTGCCGTACTGCTGGGCGCGGAGGATCGGGGCGACGGCGCGGATCATGTTGAACGCGCCGGTCAGGTTCGTGTCGAGCACGTCGCGCCACTCCTCGTCGGTCATGCGCCAGAGCGCGCGGTCCCGGGCGATCCCCGCGTTGTTGACGAGAATGTGCAGGCCGCCGAGCTGCTCGGCCGTCTCCGCGACGAACGCGGCGACGGCGGCGGGGTCGCGAACGTCGCAGACCCGCCGCAGCACGTTGACCTCGAGTTGGCGGAGCTCCTGCTCGGTCCGTTCCGCCTCCTCGTGGGTGCGCTCGTCGCCGTTGTCGTAGTAGTTGAAGGCGATGTGGACGCCGTGCTGGGCCAGCTCGAGCGCGATCGCGCGACCGATCCCGGTGGCCCCGCCAGTCACGATGGCGACGAGTCCGCGGAACTCACCGTAGACTTGCTGCCGATGCGGTCTCGTCTCTTTACCGACCTCGACGAGGAGCTGCTCGAGCGCCTCGTCGACACCCCTTTCGGGGACGGCAGCCGGCGCTGGGAGCGCGCCGGGCGCCTCACGGCCACGCGCCCTGACCGGAGCCTCGTCCGGAAGCGCCATCGCTCCCCCTCCGTACTGGGCGGCACGCAAACTGAGTTCGACCGGGGAGGATGCGACGCGGGCCGTCCACTGTCAAGCAACGCAGCGGGCCGCGAATTGTGAGCCGCGGGGCGCCGCGCTTCGATCCTCAGGCCGGGCCAGAGCCCTCATTCCGGCGCCCGTTTCTCCACGTGCTGCGCCTCGGCGTGGTGCTTGATCACGCGCCCCTCCACGACATAGACCACGTCCTCGGCGACGTTCGTCGCCAGGTCGGCGATCCGTTCGAGGTTGCGCGAGACGAGGAACAGGTCCATCCCCGCGCCGATCTTGCGCGGGTCCTCCATCATGTACGTCAGGAGGATGCGGAACACGTTGTTGTGTAGTTCGTCGACGCGGTCGTCCCGCAGCACGACGCGGCGAGCCAGCTCGCTGTCCGAGCGGACGAACGCATCGAGCGCATCCTTGAGCATCTCGCTCGCGAGCCGGACCATCTCGTCGAGCTCGGGGAGCGCCGGGAAGAGTGGCGCGGTGATCAGGTGGCCGACGTCCTGTGCGATGTTGACCGCGTGGTCGCCGACGCGCTCGAGGTCGTTCGCGATCTGCATCGCCATCGTGATGAAGCGGAGGTCCTTGGCGAGCGGCTGCTGGAGCGCGAGGAGCTGGATCGCGTGGTCGTCGATCGCGAGCTCCATGGCGTCGATCTCGTCGTCGAGCGTGATGGCGCGTTGCGCCTTCTCGGCGCTCCGCTCGCGGAGCGCCTCGACGGCCAGCCGGACCGCCTCCTCGGCGAGCCCCGCCATGCGCACGAGGAGCGACTTGAGGCGGTCGAGCTCCTCCTGGAAGTGCCGCTGGGGTTTCATCCGAACCTCCCCGTTATGTACGCCTCGGTGCGCTCCACGCGCGGGTTCGTGAAGATCAGGTCCGTCGGCCCGTACTCGATCAGCTCGCCCATGTAGAGGAACGCCGTGTAATCCGACACGCGCGCCGCCTGCTGCATGCTGTGCGTGACGATGATGACCGTGTACGACTTCTTCAGCTCGTGGATCAGGTCCTCGATCTTTTGAGTCGCGATCGGGTCGAGCGCGGACGCGGGTTCGTCCATGAGGAGGACGTCCGGCTCGACGGCGAGGGCGCGGGCGATGCAGAGGCGCTGCTGCTGGCCGCCGGAGAGCGCGAGCGCGCTCTCGTCGAGGCGGTCGCTGACCTCGTCCCAGAGCGCGGCCTGCCGGAGCGAACGCTCGACGAGCGCGTCCATGTCGCCGCGGTAGCCGTTGATGCGCGGCCCGAACGCGACGTTCTCGTAGATCGACTTCGGGAACGGGTTCGGCTTCTGGAAGACCATCCCGATGCGGC
>CALBZE010000035.1 GCA_937889645.1 uncultured bacterium | reverse complement strand
AAGGCGCGCCCTCTCAGTTCCCCCCGCAGATATGGTCCAGCGACTCCAACCCCACCAGCACCTCCCGCGGCTTCGACCCGTCCGGCGGCCCCAGCACCCCCGCGTGGTGCAGCTGGTCGATGATCCGCGCCGCGCGGCCGTACCCGATCCGCAGCCGCCGCTGGAGCAGCGACGTCGACCCCTGCTGGAACTGGATGCACACCTCCGCCGCCTGGCGGAACAGCGGATCCCGCTCCTCGTCGTAGGCGTCGAGCGCTTCTTCCGCCGACTCGGCCTCGTGCGCCCGCACGACCTCGAGGATGTCCTCCTCCAGCTCCGGGCGCTCCGTGGCACGCTCCCGGTACCACTGCATCAGACGCTCGGTGTCCTCCGTCGCCAGGTACGCGCCCTGGATCCGGACCGGATCCGACGTCCCCGGCGGCAGGAACAGCATGTCCCCGTTCCCGAGCAGCGCGTCGGCGCCGTTCTGGTCCAGGATCGTCCGCGAGTCGACCTTCGAGCTCACCCGGAACGCGATGCGGCACGGGAAGTTCGCCTTGATCAGCCCCGTGATCACGTTCACGCTCGGCCGCTGCGTCGCAACGATCAGGTGGATCCCGATCGCCCGCGCCTTCTGCGCGAGCTGCGCCAGCGGCCGCTCGATTTCCGCCTGCACCGCCATCATCAGGTCCGCCAGCTCGTCGACCACGACGACGATGTACGGCAGGGGGCCGTCCCTGTAGATCCACCGGTCCGGGTCACCCTCCTCGCCGTCGGGGTTCGGGAGCCGCAGCGGCTTCCCCTCGACGACCCGGCGGTTGAACTCCGGCAGCGAGCGCACGCCGTTCTCCGAGAGGAGCGCGTAGCGCCGCTCCATCTCGAGGACCGCCCACTTGAGCACGACCGCGGCGTCGCTCGGGTCCGTCACGACCGGGTGCCGCAGGTGCGGCAGGTCCCCGTACATGCTCAACTCGACCATCTTCGGGTCGATCATGAGCAGCCGGAGCGTCTGGGGCGAATGCTTGTAGACCAGGCTGGTGATGATCGTGTTGATGCAGACCGACTTCCCCGAGCCCGTCGCGCCCGCGATCAGCAGGTGCGGCATCCGCGCCAGGTCGGCGACGTATGGCTTCCCGGTGAGGTCCTTCCCCAGCGCGAGCGGGAGCGGGCCCCGCGCCTTCTGGAACGCGGCCGACTCGAGGATCTCCCGCAGGTAGACCACCTCCGGCGTCGGGTTCGGAACCTCGACGCCGACCGCGCCCTTCCCCGGGATCGGCGCCACGATCCGCACGCTCGGCGCCTTGAGCGCGAGCGCCAGGTCCGCATCCAGCGCGGCGACGCGGTTGACCTTGATCCCCGGCGCCGGCACGAACTCGAACTGCGTCACCACCGGCCCGGTCGTCCGCCCCACGACCTGCCCTTCGACCTTGAACGTCTTCAGCGTCTCGAGCATCACCGAGCCCAGTCGGTCGAGCTCTTTCTCGCTCAGCGACTGGTCGCGCGGCGGCTGCTCCGACAGCAGCACCAGCGGCGGCGTGTCGGGCGAATCCGGGTCGCCCGGATCCTCCAGGATCGGCTCCGGCTCCGGCTCCTTTCGACGCGACAGCCGGCCGCGGAGCCCGCGCTTCTGCGGCTCCGACTCCTCGCGGACAGGCTCGGGCTCCGGGTCGGGCTCCGGAACCGACGGCACGAACGACACCGGCGCCGCGCTCTCCTCGGCCCCGGCACCCGCGCCGGCCGGCGCCGCCGTCGTCGCCCGCCGCCGACGCAACGCCGTCACGGCGCGCCGGGCACCGCTCGCGGCCGCCCGCGCCGGGTTCCACCCGACCGTCGCGATCGGCAGCGCGAACGCGACGAAGAAGACGACGAGCCCCGCGCCGAGCACGCCGAGCAGAGCGACCAGCGGCACGCCGATCACCTGACCGAGCCACCCCGCCGCCCGGTCCGGCACGAGCGCCGGCCCGGCCGTCGGCGAGAGCACCCCGGCGGCCGTGGGCACCAGCACCACCATTCCGAGCAGCAGCGCGGAGACCCGGAGCGCCTTCTCACGCCCCAGCCAGCCGAAGCTCGCGATCCCGCCGATCAGGGGGAACAGCGGTAGGAGCGGCGTCCCGGCGCCGAACAAGGCGTAGCCGTAGCGCGCGACGTACGCTCCGAGCACGCCCATGATGTTGTCGGAGGGGACGGAACGGGTCCGGATCGTGCCCAGCGCGCCGGACGGCACCAGGCTCAGGGCGAGTATGATCGTGAGCGCGAGGAGTGCCAGTCCCAGCAGCTCCCGCTTCTGCTTTTCGGACATCTCGGCGACTCCGCTACAGTGTGATCTGCCGGTCGCGGAGTTCGGGGACGACCGCGTGCGCGTCGACCCGGGCGCAGCACTCCAGGTCCGCCTCCAACCCGGCATCGATCAGCTGCCGCCCGGCCGCCGTCCGCGCGAACGCGCCGGCGAGGTCGGCGCCGTGAGCGGCGAGCAGGTCGAGCGCCGCCCGCGCTGCGTCGTTCGTCTCGAGCGCGACGCCCGCAAGTTCGGACGCCCGCCGGACCAACGCGCCGGCGCAGAGCGCGTCCTCCAACGCGAACCGGCCCTCGCGCCCCGAGCAGACGATCGACACCGGGCCGCCGTCACGGACCAGCTCCCGGGCGACGGCGTCCAGATTGAGGAACGAGCCGATCAGCACCCGGCGCGCCGCCGCGCTCGCCAGGATCGCGACCGTGCCGTTCGTCGTCGTGAGTACGACGACCTTCCCCGACACACGCTCCCGCGCGAATTCCCGCGGCGAGTTCCCCAGATCGAACCCTTCGATCCGAATCGAGCGCCGCTCCCCGGCGAGGAGCGCCCGGTCCCGGCCGATCTCTTCCGCCGCCCGCACCGCCTCGTCGACCGCCGACACCGGCCGGACCGCCTGCGCGCCGTTCGCCAGCGCCTCGACGATCGTGCTCGTGGCGCGCAGCACGTCCAGCACCACCACGACCCGGCCGCCCAGGTCTCCGCCGGCCAGCTCTGCCGGCGTGAACGCGACTTCGAACTTCACGACGCGGCCGCCGCCCGCTCCGTCATCCTCCGGTCGAGGAACTTCGTGTCGATGTTCCCCGCCACGAAGTCCGGGTCCTCCAACAACTCGATCAGGAACGGGATCGTCGTGTGGACCCCTTCGATGATGAACGACTCGAGCGCCAGCTTCATCCGCACGATCGCTTCCTGCCTCGTGTTCGCATGCACGATCAGCTTGGCCAGGAGCGAATCGTAGTGCGCCGGGACCTTGTATCCCGCGTACACGTGCGTGTCGAGCCGCACGCCGGGTCCGCCCGGCGGATGGAAGATTTCGATCTTCCCCGGACTCGGCGCGAAGTTGCGGCTCGGATCCTCCGCGTTGATCCGGCACTCGATCGCGTGCCCGCGCAGCTCGACCGGCCCCTCGGGCACCGACATCGGCTCGCCCGCGGCCACCCGGATCTGCTCCTTGATGAGGTCGACCCCGGTCACCATTTCCGTGACCGGATGCTCGACCTGGATCCGGGTGTTCATCTCCATGAAGTAGAAGCTGCCGTCCTCGTCGACCAGGAACTCGATCGTCCCGGCCGACCGGTACCCGATCGCCTTCGCGCCCCGCACCGCCGCGTCGCCCATCCGCTCGCGCAGCTCCGGCGTCATGATCGGCGACGGCGCCTCCTCGATCAGCTTCTGGTGCCGGCGCTGGATCGAGCACTCGCGCTCGCCCAGGTGGATCACCCGTCCGAACGAGTCGCCCAGCAGCTGGATCTCGATGTGCCGCGGCCGGACGAGGTACTTCTCGAGGTAGACCGATGGATCGCCGAACGCCGCCTCCGCCTCGCGCTGCGCGTTCAGGAACTGCTTGGCGAAGGTCGCGCGATCGGGCGCCACTCGCATCCCCTTGCCGCCGCCGCCGGCCGCCGCCTTGATCAGCACCGGGAACCCGATCTCCTCCGCGATCTTCGCCGCGTCGTCCACATCCGAGATCGTGCCCTCGCTCCCCGGCACCGTCGGCACGCCCTGCTCCGCCATCGTCCGCCGCGCCATGGCCTTGTCGCCCATGAGGCGGATCTGGTCCGCGGTCGGGCCGATGAAGACGATGTTGGAATGCTCGCAGATCTCCGCGAACTCCGCGTTCTCCGCCAGGAAGCCGTAGCCCGGGTGGATCGCGTCCGCGCCCGTGATCTCCGCCGCCGCGATGATGCGCGGGATGTTCAGATAGCTGTCCCGCGCCGGCGCCGGGCCGATGCAGACGTCCTCGTCCGCGAACCGCACGTGCAGGCTGTCCCGGTCCGCCTCGCTGTACACGGCGACGGTCCGGATCCCCATCTCCCGGCAGGCGCGGATCACCCGCAGCGCGATCTCGCCGCGGTTCGCAATCAGTACTTTCCGAAACATGGACCCGCCGTCCGCCTCACGCCCCGGTCGGCTCGATACGGAACAGCACCTGGCCGTACTCGACCGGCTCCGCGTTCGCCACCAGGATCTCGCGCACGATCCCGTCGACCTCCGACTCCAGCTCGTTCATGAGCTTCATCGCCTCCAGGATGCACAGCGTCTGACCCTTGGTGACCCGGCTCCCGACCTCGACGTACGGCGGCGCCTCCGGCGCGGGCGCACGGTAGAACGTGCCCACCATCGGAGACTTCACCTCGACCAGGTTCGACGGCGCAGGCGCGGCCTCCGCCTCCGGCTTCGCCTCGGGCGCGGGCGCGGCAGGCGCGCCTCCCGCCGCCGGCGCGGCCGCCGGCGCCGACGGGCCGACCGCCGCGGGCACCTGCGGGGCGACCGCCATCACCGGCGCCGCCGCCGCGGCCGGCGTCTTCGAAATCCGGATCCGCGTGCCCGCCCGGTAGATTTCCAGAGAGTCGATCCCACTCTCGTCGACCGCTGCGATCAGACCGCGAACGAACTCGAGGTCGATGAGCGCGCGCCCCGACATCGTCGCCTCGACGTCGCCCGGCCCGTTCCGGGTGCTCGACTTCGCGGCGTTCTCACCGCTCCGGCCCGACCGCTTCCCTCCCGTACCTGGCATCTCGTTCCCTCCCTCGATTCCCGAACCTCACGCCCTCTCCTTCAACCGTGCGACCAACCCGCGCAGCCCGAGGAGATAGCTCTCCGCACCGAACCCGCACACCACACCGACCGCGCGGTGCGCCAGGACCGACCGGCGACGGAACGCTTCGCGTGCGTGCACGTTCGAGAGATGTACCTCGACGAATGGGCGCCCCATGCCCACGAGCGCGTCCAGCAACGCGATGCTCGTGTGCGAGTAGGCCCCCGCGTTGACCACAAAACCGGCGACCCGGTCGCCGAGCTCCTGAACCCGGTCGACCAGCTCGCCCTCACCATTGGCCTGATGGCATTCCACCTCGACGCCCAGCTCGGCCGCCAGCGCCGCGAGGCGCCTGTCGATCTCCTCCAGCGTGACCCAGCCGTACACCTCCGGTTCGCGCCGGCCGAGGAGATTCAGGTTGGGGCCGTGGAGGACGCCGATCCTCAACGCTTCAGATTCTGAAGCCACGCCCGGAACATCTCCAGGTCTTCGTCGTCATCGTCGCCGGCCGACGACGTCCCCGCCGATCCCGACGACGATGCACCGCCCGGCGTCACTGCGTCCGACGCCGGTGGCGTCGCGCCAGGCCCGAACGGCTCCACGCCCGGCAGATCCGCCACCCCTTCCGACGACGCACTCGAGGGCGAGTCGAACAGCCGGTCGTACTCGTCCGGCTCGTATGGCGTATCCTCGACGATCGCGGTCTCGTCCAGCATGAGGACGCCGGCATCGCCCGCGGGGCCCTCCTGGTCGGCGGACGGCGCGGCAGCATCCCCCGTCGGCGGACCGCCGGCCGCCGCATCGAGCCCGGCCTCGCCGGCCCCGCGGAAGACAAGGAGCGCCCGAAGATACTCGCCGATCGTCAGCTCCGCCGCCCCGACGATGTCGGACCACGGCGATGCAGCGGCTTCCTCCACGGCCGGGATCTCGGCGGCGGCAGCAGTCTCGTCGATCGTGGCGAGCGCGTCTAGCCCCGCCGTCCCGTCGCCTACCCCGAACTCGTCGCCAGCCGCGAGGTCATCGGCGACTCCGATCGCGTCGCCAGCCGCGGTCTCGGGGGCCACCCCGAAATCGTCGGCCACCGCGAGCCGGTCGCCAACCCCGATCTCCTCGATCCCCACGACCTCGTCCGCCGCCCCGAACTCGGCCTCCCCGAACTCGGCCCCTCCGCCAGTCCACTCGCCCCCCGGCATCTCCCCGGCGACCGGCTCCAGATCGACGGGCGCGTCCATCTCGGCCGGCGTGAGCCAGGCCTCTTCCAGCCCCGGCGCGGCGATGTCGCCTTCGTCTTCGACCGGAGCCTCTCCGCCCAGCGCCTTCCCTTCCGCCTCGCGCAGCTTGGCTTCCAACCGCGCGTCGCCGGGCCGTCCCCGCAGCAGCTCCCGGTACACCTCCGCCGCCCGGTCGTGTAGGCCCTGGCGCGCGTAGAGGTCCGCCATCGTCTCCGTCACGACCGGGCGATCGAGATCGACGTCGTCGATCCCGCCGTCCGCCTCGAGCCCCCCGTCGGCGCCGGTCCAATCGATGCCCAGATCGAGCCCGCCCTCGACCTCCGCGTCGCCGGCCAGCTCCAGCCCTTCGATCGCTACGGGATCGAAATCGCCGCCCCCAGGCTCGGCACCGATCGTATCCAGATCCAGGTCGACCGGGACGAGGTCGATCCCCTCAACCTCGTCGCCGCCGGAGATCACCGTGGGCTCGAGCCCGTCCAGCCCGCCCACATCCACCGGCTCGACCGCGGGCGCAAAGTCGTCGGCGGCCATCGGCTCGACGTTCGACTCCGCCGGCCCCGAGCCCGGCGTCAGATCCAGCGCCTCGCCGATGACGCTCATCTGCTCTTCCGCCGAACGCGCGAGCTCCTGCACCTCCGCGTCGCCCGGATCGAGAAGGAGCAGCGCACGGTACCGCTCGAGCGCCTCCCCCGGACGCCCCGAATCCCGCGCCAGGTCGCCCAGGCTGCGCAGCGCGACACGGTTCTCCGGATCCAGCTCGAGCACCCGCCGGAACGCGGCCTCCGCGGCGACTACGTCCCCCATGTCCCACAGGATACGCCCCAGCACCACGTGCGCGCTCGGGTAGTTCGAGTGCCGCGACAGCCCCTGCTCCACCGTCTTCCGCGCACGCTCCAGATCCCCCGCCTTCCGGTACGCCTCCGCAAGGTGCGTGAAGATGCGGCCATCCGGATTGGCCGCGTGCAACGCTTCCAGCTTCGCGATCTCTTCGCGATGGGGATCCGCCATTCCTTCAGACTCCGAGGAGATTGCGCGGCAAGTGTCTCGGTGAGGTGGTGAAGATAGAAACGCATGCGGACGCGTGTCAACGCGCTTCGCGCCCGGCCGGAACCTCCGTTCCCCGGTCGGGTTGAAACTACCACCTGGCACGGTTAAATTTCAAGCTTTGGTGTATTCCCTGGTTCAATCGCCGCAAGGTGGTGGGAGCAGCCGACCTATGATGCGCACAATGCGTGAGAACACGAAGGTGATCATGTTGATCACGGCGTTCGCCTTCGTGGGGCTCATGGTCTTCGAGTGGGGGATGGATCTCAGCGGGCGCAGCAGCGCCCAGGCCAGTGGCGGCGAGATCGGTCGCGTCAATGGCGAATCCATCTCTTACGAGGAGTTCATTCGGGTCTACAACGCGCTCTACGAGCAGCAGAGCCAGTTCATGAACGGCCCGATGACCGCGGCGCAGACTCGTGAGATCGAGAATGCGGCGTGGGAGCAGGTCGTGCTGGACCGGCTGTTGAGCCAGGAGGTGAAGCGGCGCGGGCTCGAGGCGACGGACACCGAGGTCCGGCAGGCGGCGCGCTATATGCCGCCGCCGGAGTTTTTCACGAACCCGCTGTTCCAGACCGAAGGCCAGTTCGACCCGGCGAAGTACGAGCAGTTCCTGGCGTCCTCGGGCGACCCGACGCTGCTGCTCCAGCTCGAGGCCTACTACCGCCAGATGATCCCACGGAACAAGCTGTACCGTCAGGTCGTGGCGGGCGCATACACGCCCGACGCCGAGCTGTGGGGGATCTGGCGTGACCAGAACGAGCGCGTCCGGGTCCGCTACCTGGCGATCGATCCGGCCGTGGTCGTGCCGGCGGGCGCCGTGACCGTGACGGACGACGAGGTCCAGGCCTTCTACCGCAAGCATCGGGACGAATTCCAGCGGCCCGCGCGTGCGCAGGTGCGGCTCGTCGTCCTGGACAAGGCGCCGACGGCGGCGGACACGGCCGCGGCGCGTGATCGCGCGCTCGCGCTGCGACAGGAAATCGTCGGCGGCGCGGACTTCGCCGAGGTCGCCCGCCGCGAATCGGCAGACTTCGCTTCGGCCGGCCAGGGCGGCGACCTCGGGACCTTCGGCAAGGGCGTCATGGTGGCCGCCTTCGAGCAGGCCGTCTGGTCGCTCCCGATCCGGCGCGTGAGCGAGCCGGTGCTCACGCCGTACGGCTTCCACCTGATCCAGGTGCTCAGCCGCAGCGGCGATCAAGCGCACGCGCGCCACATCCTGATCCCGATCGAGCGCACCGAGGAGAGCGAGTTCGCGCTCCTCGAGCAGGCGGACTCCCTCGAATCGCTCGGCGAGTCCATGTCCATCGAGGAGGCGGCCCGGCATTTCGGCCTCTCGACGCGCACGGCCACCTTCAACATCGACATCCCGATCGTGGCCGGGCTCGGTCGCGTCGACGACGCCGCCGACTGGGCCTTCAACGAAGCCCAGCCCGGCGACGTGAGCCCGGTCTTCGAGACGCCGGACGCCTACTACATGTTCGAGCTCATCGAGAAGTTCCCGGCAGGGGTCTACCCGTTCGAGGAGGTGTCGGCTGGGATCCGCAGCCGTCTCGAATCGGAGAAGCTGCTAGAACGGGCGCGCCAGGTCGGCCGTGAGATCGTCGATCAGCTCCGGACCTCCTCGCTCGAGGACGTCGCGAACGCGCGCGGCCTCGAGCTCCGCGAGGCCGGGCCGTTCAGCCGGGCCGAGTTCGTCCCGGGCCTCGGGCAGGCGAACGCCGCGATCGGCACCGCGTTCGGTCTCGAGGAGGGCAAGATCAGCGGCCTCATCGAGGTCGACGGCGTGCTCTTCATCGTCCAGACCATCGAGAAGATGCCCGCCGACCGTGAGGCGTTCGAGGCGGAGAAGGAGTCGCTCCGGGCCCGCGTCGCTGCCGGGCTGGAGCAGGAGCGGTGGGCACGCTTCCTCTCCGCGCTGAAGGACCAGGCGAAGATCGTCGATTTCCGCGACCAGGTCCTGCGCCCGTCCCGCGAGGCGTGACCCTCGACGCGGACTCTCGGAAACGACGAGGCCCGGTGCCGTCAGGCACCGGGCCTCTTTCACTCCGTGGCTCCGGCTTTCGCTCCGCGGCTCCCGCGGCTCGTGGATCCCCGCGGTCGCGTCCGTCGCGGTCCGAAACCCGCCGCTTCGTTCAGCTCTGCGTGGGGCTCGCCGTCTCCGATTCCCGCGAGGCGGCCGCCCCTTCCGTCGCGTTCCCGGCGGGCGGGCTCAGCTCCTTCTTCTCCGTACCCGCCTGGGCGATCTCCGAACGGATCTCTGTCATCGAGCGGCGAAACTCCCGAATCCCCTTGCCGAGCGCGCCGCCCAGTTCCGGCAGACGCCTCGGGCCGAACACCAGCAGGAGGACCAACAGAACGAGGAGGACCTCCCAGAACCCAAAGCTGCCGAATGGCATCTTCCCGTCTCCGTGTTGAATTCTATAGCCAGGACCGCACGACGAACGCGACGATCAGGATCCCCACCAGGCTCAGCACGTTGAGGTTGATCGTCAACGGGCCGATCACGAACGCCACGGCCAGCAAGTCGATCGCGAGCGGCCCCAGCGAGGCAGAGATCGACGTGGTCAAGAATCCGCGGGTCGCGCTCTCGGGCATGAACAGCACCACGAGCCTGGTGAAGAGAGCGCCCAGGAACAGCCCGACCACGATCCCCAGGAGCAGTCGCCCCCAGCTACGCCGTGAGCCGATCATCGTACAGCCCCGGTAGATTGAGGTTCCAAACGGTCACTGCCGTCGTTCGATCACGTATGCGACGGCGTCGCGAAGCGCATCCGTCGCCTCGCACGCCGGGAGCGGTCCGAGAGACTCCTCCGCCAGGCGGCCGAACTTCAGGGCGCGTTCCCGCGCATAGGCCAGGCCACCGTGCTCCCGGACCAGCTCGACGACCCGGGCGATCCCTTCGTCGGTCGGCTCCGGGTCCGCGAAGAAATCCTCGACTTCGCGTCGCGCCGCCGCACCCATCTCCGTCATCGCCGCGATCAGCGGCAGAGTCACCTTGTGCTCTCTCAGATCGTGACCCGTCGGCTTGCCGGTGACCTCTTCCGTCTCCGTGTAGTCGAGCAGGTCGTCGACGATCTGGAACGCCATCCCCAGATTGTGCCCGAAGCGCGCGAGCGGCTCGCGGTACCGCTCGACCCCGACGAGCGCGCCCATCTCGCATGCCGCGGACATCAGCGAAGCCGTCTTGCAAGCGATGAGCCGATCGTACTCCGCTTCCGTGAACTGGAGCGCGTCGTACGAGACGAGCTGCCGCATCTCGCCCACGCTCATCTCGTTGGCCGCTCGGGACAGCACGCGGATCAGCTCGATCCGGCCGAGGCGCGCCAGCTCGCTGACCGAGCGACTGTAGAGGTAGTCCCCCATGATGATCGCGCTCTGGTGGTTCCAGAGCGCGTTGACCGTAGGCATCCCGCGCCGCAGCACGGAATGGTCCACCGCGTCGTCGTGCACCAGCGTCGCCAGGTGCACCAGCTCGACCGCCGCGGCGACGCACACCGCGTCTGGGCTCGGAGATCCCCCGACCTCGTTCGCCAGCAGGACGAGCGTGGGTCGGAACAACTTCCCGCGAGCCAGCAGGAGGTAGTCGTTGATCTCCGCGATGGCCGGGAAATCCGACAGCACGATCCGCCGCAGCTCGTCCGTGATCCGATCGAGCCGGGCGAGAACGGGTTCCTGGATCTGCGCCAGGTTCGGCGGCGCCGTGCGGAGCATCCCCCTCCTAACAAGCCGATGTGATGGTCTGATCGCGCGGAAAGGTATGCGCCCCGCACCGCCTTGTCAAAGACGGGCGAGCCGTTCGGCGACGTCGCGAAAGATCCCGCCCAGCTCGACGACGCGCTCGAACGCGGCTCGCGCCTCGGCGCGCGATCCGAGCGCCTCGTGGCAGCACCCCAGGTGGTAGTACACGCCGATCAGCTCCCGTTCATCCGAGCGCGGCACCTTCAGCGCCCGCTCGAGGATCTTCGCGGCCAGCGCGTACTCTCCCTTGTGCATGAAGCACTGGCCGAGTTCTTCGTAGATCTTGAGCTGCTCGGCCCCGCCGTCCAGCGCCCTCTGGAACTCGACGATCGCCTCGTCGATCAGCCCCATCTCCTTGAAGGCGAGGCCGAGGTCGTAGTGGCTCGAGGGATCGTCCGCGACGGGCGCCGCAGTCTTCGCCCTGAAGCGCGAGAGCAGCTCGTCGAAGTCCGCGTCCTCCGACGGCTTCCCGCCGCCGGCGCGCTCGGTCAGCATCTCGTCGGTGATGAAGTTGCCCAGGTCGACGTACTCGACCGGGGCGGGATCGCGTCGAAGCGCGGTGCGCGCCCGCCGGTTCTCCGGGTCCAGCTCCAGGATCCGTTCGTAGACCGCTTCCGCCTTCGCCTTCGCGCCCTTCCGATTCAGGCAGTCGGCCAGGGCTTCGAGCGCCGCGACGAGCCGGCTCCGCTGGCCGCTCCGCGTGGCCAGCTCCACGCGAAGCTGGTGCGCCCCGAGATGGTTCGACGCGCGGTCGACCAGCGCCTCGGCCACGTCCAGCGCCCGCTCGAGCACGCTCGGATCGTCGAGCCGATCGCGGATCCCGTCGATCTCCTCGAGCACCCTGGGCGCATCTCCCGCCTCCGCGGCCGATCGCGCACGATCCAGCGCGGCCTCGACCTCCGTTTCCCCGGTGTCCTCGAGCGCTTCGATGGGTATGATCGGATCGTCGGCGACGATCGACTCGAGCCCCGATAGCTCCTCGACTCCGCCGAAGTCGGCGTCCGTACCGGCCATTGCGCCGGGGAGCACGTCCCCGCCGTCGTCCAGTTCGGGCAGTAGATCGACCGCGTCCTCGTCGAACACCGCGAGCCCGGTGAACGAGCCCGCCGCGCCGTCGTCGGCCTCATCGGCCTCGTGGGCTTCGTCGGCCTCTCGGGTCTCGTCGGTCGTCTCGTCTGCCTCGTCGACGTAATCGAGCGTCGGAAGCTCCAGCGTGCCCTCGTGGTCCGAGTCCTCGGACGACGATGGCTCCGGGTACGGATCCACCGCGATGGTGGCGTCCTCGAGGCCGGCCGACATGGCCGCGGTCTCGATCTCGAGACCCGGGAGCGGATCGTGCGCCGCAACGCCGCGGCCGGGACCGTCCTCCCGCGCCGGCGTGTCGGCCGGTGACGGCGCGCTCGGGAGTTCGGCGCCCGGGTCGAGCTGCCGGAGGCGACCGGCGATCGCCTCCGCCGCGCCGGTCTCCCCCGCGGCGAGCCGCAGCTCGTAGGCGCGTCGGAGCTGCTGCACCGCCATGCCGATCTCGCCGTGGGCCTCGAGACGCTGCGCGAGCATCTCGCGCAGCTCGGCGTCATCGGCCAGGTCGGCGAGCTCGTTGAGGGCGTTCAGCGCCTCGAGCCACGCACCCGCCTTCTGCTTGCGCTCCGCGAATTCCAGGAAATAGCGCCGCGCGTCGGTGAGGAAACCCTGCAGGCCGCTGTAGCGCCCGAGCTTGAGATACAGCTCCGCCCGGTCCGGCGCGTACCGTAGCGCCTTGTTGCACAGCGCGATCGCGTTGTTGTAGAAACCGGCTTCCGCGTACCTGTCCGCCGCCCTCTCGTAGCTCCGGACGGCGTCCAGCTGCCGGCCGCGTCGCAGATGCAGGTCGCCGATCCGGTTGAAGAGCTGGAGATCCGGCTCGCCCTCGCCCTCCTCCGAAAGGCGGAGCGCCTGCTCGTACGCCTGAATCGCCTTGTCCCACTCCTCCTTCTGCTCGTGGAGGCGGGCCTGCTCTTTCAACCTGGCGATCGACTTCATCGCTCTTCTACTTCATCGCGCGTGCTCGCCGCCAAATGCTCGAGAACGCGCCGCGTCAGGATCCGGTCGAGCGACGCGCTCGACAGCTTGAGGCGGCTCGCGGCCGCGGTGAGCAGCAGTTCGTCGGGGATCATCCCGATCACCTCCGTCTCGACGATGCGGCCGCCCAGGTCCCCGACCTGCGTTTCGAGGGTTTCGAACACGTCGAGCGGCGAGACGACGCTCGGGTCTTCCAGGTTCATCGAGATCTGTACGGCGCCCCGCGAAGGCAGCTCCAACGCGAGTGCCCGCAACCCCGGGAACCCGCCGCCGGTCTGCCGGACGCGCGTCGCGATCCGGGCCGCGTCCGCGCGCGTGATACCGTCGACGAAGACGTTCCACGCAAGCAGTATCGGCCGCGCGCCCACGCAGGTCGCGCCCGCCGTCGGGTGCGCCCCGGGGTGCGCCCACCCCGGGGGGAGCAGATCAGGCGGGCGATCCGCCGGCCAGCCGGCGGCCAGCGTCTCGAACCCGCCCCTGCGCAATTCGGCCAGACCCCGCCCAGGTGGGTCCGAGGCCTGGCCGTAGAAATAGACCGGCACCCCGAGATCCTCAGCGATCGCCCGACCGACGCGCCACGCACTCTCCCGCGCCGCCTCCATGCCGAGGCCGGCCAGGGGAACGAACGGGAGTACGTCGAGCGCGCCGATCCGGGGGTGAACTCCCCGGTGGCGGCGAAGGTCGATCCGCTCGTACGCCACGCGCGCCGCGGCCACCGCCGCGCGCTCCACGACGGCCGGCTCGCCGATGAACGTGACGACCGAGCGATGGTGATCGGGGTCCGCCGACCAGTCCAGGACCTCGGCACCGGCGGCCCGGATCGCATCGAGGATGGCTTCGATCGCCGCGCGATCGCGCCCCTCGCTGAAATTTGGCACCGCCTCCAGGACGCCGCCGGTCATTGGCTCGAAGATAGGTCGGTTGCGAAACGGTGACAAGCACGTACGCGCCCCGCGCGCCGCGCCGCTCGGCCCGGCGACGGAGCGCGGTACGCGCAGCCTGCGATCACACGACGCGGGTGCCGCGCTTCCACACGCCCCGGATCCGATACGACCCGAAGTGGTAAGGGATCTCCCGATAGTCGCCGACGTCCCAGAGGATGAGGTCGGCCGGCGCGCCCGGACGGAGCGTGCCCCGCCCGTCCTCGAACCGCAGCGCCCGCGCGCCCCCCGCGGTCGCCGCGACCAGCGCCTCGAGCGGGTCGAACCCCATCTGCGAGCACGCCATCGTCAACACCAGCGGCATGCTCGGCGACGGCGCCGAGCCGGGGTTGAAGTCCGTGGCCAGCGCGACTTTCGCTCCCGCGTCGAGGAGCCGCCGGCCGGGCGCGTACTGCTTCCTGCCGAGGAAAAAGAGCGTCGCGGGGAGCAGCGTCGCCACCGTCTCGCTGCGCGGGAACATGCGGATCGCGGCGTCGCTGACCTGCCCGAGGTGGTCGGCCGACGCGGCGTTCAGCTCGATCGCGAGCTCCGCGCCGCCCGAATTCTCCAGCTCGTCCGCGTGCAGCTTCGGCCACAGCCCGTGCGCGAGCCCGGCCTCCAGGATCCGTCGCGTCTCGACGGGGTTGAAGACGCCCGGCTCCATGAAGACATCGCAGAAGACCGCCAGTCCGGCCTCCGCGACCGCCGGGATCATCTCCTGGACGACCAGCTCGACGTAACGGCTGCGGTGCCCACGGTACTCCGGCGGGACCTCGTGCGCGCCCATGAACGTCGGGACCAGGTCGATCGGCCCCTCCTCGTTCAGGCGACGGATCACGCGCAACATCTTCAGCTCGTCCTCCGTCGTGAGGCCGTAGCCGCTCTTGACCTCGGCCGTCGTGGTGCCGAACCGGAGCATCTCGCGCAGCCGCGGCCGGGTCAGCTCGACCAGCTCGTCCTCCGACCGGGAGCGCAGGTCCCGCACGGACGCGTTGATCCCACCGCCCTGGCGGGCGATCTCCATGTACGGCACGCCCGTGCACCGCAGCGCGTACTCCTCGGCGCGCCAGCGGCCGAACACGGCATGGGTGTGCGAATCGACGAAGCCGGGCGTGACGACGCCGCCCGCGCAGTCCACACGATCGGCACCGGGGAAGCGACCCGCCAGCTCCGCCTCGCCGCCGACCGCGGCGATCCGCCCGTTCACCACGGCGACCGCCGCGCCGCTCTTCACGCTGTCGGGATCGGTGGACTCACAGGTCACGATCTGTGCGGCGCCCGCGAAGATCGTCGCATTCATTGAATCATTCCTCCCTGATCCGCGCGAACACGCCCGACCGGACGAGTGCTTCCAGCGCCTCGATGTCCGGCGAGAGCGAGCGGTCGCCCTCGAGCGGCGGCACCTTCCCACGCACCAACGCGTACGCCTCCTCGACGCCCCGCCCCGGCCGCAACGGCTTCAGGAACTCGAGCGCCTGCGCCGCCGTGAGCAGCTCCAGCGCGAGCATCGTCTCGAGCAGCCGGACCGCCTCGCGCAGCTTCAGCGCGGATGCCATCCCCATCGAGACGTGGTCCTCCTGGTTCGCGTCGGTCGGGACCGAGTCCACGCTCGCCGGCTGCGCGCGCAGCTTCAGCTCCGTGACCAGCGACGCGGCCACGATCTGCGCCATCATCAGCCCCGAGTGCACCCCGGGCTCCTTCGTCAGGAACGCGGGGAGCATCGAGAGCGCCGGATCGATCAGCCGCGCGATCCGCCGCTCGCTGATGCTCGCCAGGTCGGCGCACGCCATTGCGACCACGTCCAGCACTTGCGCGATCGGCTGACCGTGGAAATTGCCGCCGCTCAGCACCTTCCCCTCCTCGGGGAAGATCAGCGGGTTGTCCGTCGCGCTGTTCGCCTCGATCTCCAGCACCTGCCGCGCGAACGCGAGCGCCTGCCGCGCCGCGCCGTGCACCTGCGGCATGCACCGCAGCGAGTACGCGTCCTGGACCCGCGGGTCGTTCTCCCGATGCGACTCGCGGATCTCCGAATCCCGGAGCAGCCACCGCAGGCGCGCGGCGCTCGTCGCCTGTCCCGGATGCGGGCGGACCCGCTGGATGAGATCGTCGAAGGCGTCGGGCGTGCCGCGCAGCCCCTCCAGGCTCATCGCGCCCGCCACCTCCGCCGTGTCGACGGCCCGTTCGGCGGCCAGCAGCGCGAGCGCGCCGATCCCGGTGTGGGCCTGGGTGCCGTTGTTGAGCGCGAGCCCCTCCTTCGCCTCCAGCGTGAGCGGCTCGAGCCCCGCGCGGCGCAGCGCCTCTCCGCCCGGAAGCCGCTCGCCACCATAGAATGCCTCGCCCTCGCCCATCATCACGAGCGCGAGATGCGAGAGCGGCGCGAGGTCGCCCGATGCGCCCACGCTCCCTCGCTCGGGGATGACCGGATGCACGCCCCGGTTCAACAGTTCGAGGAGCAGGTCGATCACCGCCGGGCGCACGCCCGAGTGGCCAAGCGCAAGCACGTTGGCCCGCAGCAGCGTGATAGCCCGGACCTCGTCCACCGGGAGCGGCGCGCCCACGCCCGAGGCGTGGCTCCGGATCAGGTTCGCCTGCAGCTCCCGGATCCGGTCGGGCGGGATCACCACGTGCGCGAGCGCACCAAACCCGGTCGTGATACCGTAGACGACGCGTCGCTCCTCGACGATACGTTCTACGAACGCTCGCGCGGCTTCCACTCTCTCGCGCGCTTCCGCGGCCAGGCGTACCTCGGCCACCTCACCGCGCGCGACTCGCTCGATGTCTTCCAGGCGAAGCCGGTCGCCATAGATCTCAAGCTGTGTTGTCATGGCGAGAAGATAGGACCGCCCCGGGACGGCGACAAGCCGTCGCCGCGCCGGGGCGGAAGCGGCTGGCGCGCTCAGCGAGATCCGCCGCGCGGACTCTCGTAGCGCTCCTCGTACTCCACCTTGATTTCCTGCAGATCCTGGAGATCGACCCGGAAGGAGAACGCCAGATTCCCCGTCCGCGTCTTGGTGAAGATGAAGTTGGCCTTCCAGCGATGCAGATCGCGGCTCAACACCAGGTAGTGGTCGGCGAACTCTCGGTCCGTGATCGAATAGGCGGTCTGCCACTGGACGTTCCAATGCGCCGTCGGCTGGAACGAGAGAGAGCCGCGCACGAGCTGGTTGCTTTCGCCCGATGCCGGGCGTGTGAGCGAGTAATTCAGGTTGGCGCGCCAGCTCCCGATCGAGCCCGTATGCATCGGCGAGCGCGGGGCGCTATAGCCGGGCCGCGTGATCGGTCCCATTGGGTCCAGGCCCTCCGCTCCCGTCGAGTCCGTCGCCGCCGTGTCCGGCTCCTCCATCGGACGGCCCAACCCCAGCACACGGAACAGCCATGAATTGCTGTCCAGCGAGAAGGAGGCATTGACGGTTCGCAAGCTCGGCGAGAAGGTTCGGCGGTCACGCCCGCCGTCCTCCGCGCGCTCGATCTCGAACAGGTCGTATCCGACGGAGAGCGACAGCCCCTCGAGGAGGTCGGACCGGATGCTGTGGCTGAGCTGCGTCGTCTGAAGGCCGTAGTCACCTTCCCGCGCCTTCGTGAAGTCGTACACGAGCGCGTTCGTGCTGAGCGACAGCAGCATGATCTTGCGCGCCTGCGGAAGGCGCCGCGGCTCGCCCGGCACGCCGGCCGACGTCGTGTCCGCGTTCGGCGCGGCCGAGACCGTGTCCGCGTCCGCGTACTTCGCCTCCCACGTCTGATTGAAGCCGATCGTCAGCTGGTTCGTCGGCTTCCCCGCCTGTTCCCCGAACACCTCGATCTGCCGGGGCGTCAGTTTCGGGACCGGAGAGTAGGAGTACGAGATGCTCGGGTCGATCCGGTGGCGCAGCCGGCTGAACGGACCAAACCCCGGCCAGAAGCCGAAGATGTTCGTGGCGAGCGAGGCGCCGAACGTCAACCGCGTCGGCCCGGCAACCGGCTCCATCTGATCGGTGTCGCGGATCTCGCCGCCCAGCGAGACGGAGGGCGTGAACGTGCTGGTGCCGATCAGTCGCTGAGTATAGCCGAGCGACGTGCTCCACGTCGCGGACCGCGCGACCTCCAGGGGCAGCGCCGTGTCCGCGATCGCGACCGGATTCGTCGGGTCCGGGATCCACGGCTTGGCGCCCCGCACGCTCTCGGCAAAGTTGAAGTTCTGCCTCCACGAGACGTTGCCCAGCGTGAAACCCGACGAGATGCTCGCTGTCCGATCCTCCGTGTCCCTATTCCCCGCACCGGGCAACAGCTCGTCCCGGTCCGTCGCGGTCGCCTTGTAGGAGACCGACCCGTTCCACGTCCCGTTGTTGTACCACCGCGCCTCCCCCGTCGCCGGGAAGAGCGTGATCGGCGTCAGGTTCAGCGTGACCGAAGGGAACGTCGTCGTCGTTTGATCCTGCGTCAGGTACTGCGTGCGATTGGCGCCAATGTTGAGCGTACCCCAACCGAACCGATGGTTGAACGACGCGTTCGACGCGATCGTGCGGTTGAGCTGCGTAGGGTCGAACGAATGCTGCTCGATGAGCTCCGCCGACCGAAAATCGCCCGAGATGGAGACGGTCGTGTTCTCACCCGGCTGCCACGAATGGTTGGTCACCAGATCGAGCTGCCTCGAGCCGTCGGTCCTCCAGTACCGCGTGAGTAGGACGTTGCCGCGCAGGAACTGCCGCGCCCAGTTGTAGCCGAACGATCCGTCCAGGGCGACCCAGTGATCGCTCCACCAATCCAGCGCGAAGCGCGCGTCCATGTAATCGCTGATCGCCCAGTAGAACCCCAAGTTGCTGATTCTGCGATCGTATCCCGCGCGGTTCCTTACAATGTCGGTGATGATGAACTGGGGCGTGAGCAGTCCGCTCCGACGCCCATCCTTCATGCTCTGGACCAGGAACGGAAGCCAGAAGACGGGCACGTCCTGGAAGCGGAGGGTGACATCGCGCGCGACGAGGATCTCCTTGTGGACGATCTTGACGTTCTTCGCCGCGAAGTGGTAGTGGGGCTCCTCCAGATCGCACGTCGTGAACGTGGCGTTCGCGCTGTAGATCCGGTCGTTCTCCCGCGTGTAGAGCTGTTGGCCTTCCACGAACCAGGTGCCGCCGCTCTGGCCGTACTTGGTCCGCGCGCGAAGCGCGACGCCGAGCCGACGGTCGACGTCGTAACAGACCTGATCGCTCTCGACCGGCTCGTTGCCGCTCCCCTGGAGCACCGGGTTGCCGTAGCCGCACAGGATCGCGCGCGGCTCGTCGTAGACGAGGAGCGAATCGGATTGGATCGACTGCCCGTCACGCGTGACGACCGGCGACCCGATCAGCTCGAGCTGACCCGCGCCCGCCTCGTACCGCGCGCTCCCGGCGGCGCGGTACTCCGTGAGGGCGTACCCCTCCATCCGCCGCAGCGCGGCCTCGAAGGAGTCCGACGGGACGTGCACGATGACCGGCACGGCGCTGCCGGGCGGAAGCCGAACGATGCCGGTCTCGGCCGCCGCGGGCGCCTCCCCGGTACCGACGGGCGCCCGTTCGGTCGCGGTGCGCGTCTGGCCGACGGTCGACGGCTCGGGCGACGTCGGAGCCGGCGGCGCGGTCGACGCCGAGTCCACGGGCGCGCCGCCCCGCTGGCCCGGGATCGGCGTGGCCCGCGCCGGGTCGACCGCGGCGACCCCGGCGGAGTCCTGCACGGGCGCCCCCGGCCGACTTGCCCGCTCCAGCGCCCGCAGCTTGTCGACCGCGCGCTCTCGCACGGCCTTCTCGGCCGGCGCGGCAGCCGGCTTCTGCGCCGCCAGCGGCGCCGCGGCTCCGAGCAGTGCCAGTGCGGCGATGACCAGCGTGCGCATCACATCGTCCCCGGCGCCCAGTGCTCCGACTCTACCTCCGGCCGCGCCTCCCGCCGACGCTCGACCAACCGGGCGAGCGAGATGCTCAGCTCGTAGAGCAGGATGAGCGGCACCATCAGGAAGAGCGTGAGGAGAACGACGTCGCCCGGCGTGATCAGGCTCGCGACGATCGTCATGACGACGATCGCATGCCGCCGCTTCGCGGCCAGCATCTTCGAGTCGACCACTCCGATCGCCGTCAGGAGCAGCACCACGACGGGGAGCTCGAATACCAGCCCGAATCCGAGCATTAGCCGCACGACGAAGCTGATGTACGGCCCGACGGTGAGCATCGATTGGAGGCTCCCCGTCAGGAAGCTCTGGAAGAACTTGAGAGAGACCGGCAGCGCCGCGAAGTACGCCATCGAGGCGCCGCAGGCGAAGAGCACCAGTCCGAGTGCGAACGTAGGGACGATCGCCTTCTTCTCGTGCGGCAGGAGCGCCGGCGAAACGAACGCCCACGCCTGCTGGATCACGAACGGAGAGGCCAGCAGGACGCCGACGATGATCGCGAGCTTCAGCGTGATCAGGAACGGTTCCGTGGGACTCAGCACCGTCAGCTTGCCATCCGAGAGAAACGGCAGGACGGGCTTGATCAGGATCGACAGCACGTCGAACTTCACGACCACCCAGAATCCGATCCCGACGCCGACGAGGAGTGCGGCCAGGCTCCATAGAATGCGCTTGCGCAGCTCCTCCAAATGATCGAGGAACGGCATCTCCGCCGGACCTCTCCCCTTCCCGCCCCACAGCTTCATGGTCACAGCGGCAGCTCCACCTGGTTCTCGGCCAGTACCGACCGCGTACGGCGTGCGCTGAGCTCGCGCAACTCCTCGACGAACTCGTCGATGTCCTGGAAGTTCCGATACACCGACGCGAAGCGGACGTACGCGACGTGGTCGAGGCGCTTGAGCCGCTCCATGACCAGCTCACCGATCAGCCCGCTGGGCACCTCGTCCTGGCCGCGTCGGCTCAGTTCGTCCTCGATCTCGTCGACCATCGCCTCGATGTCGGCCATGGAAACCGCGCGCTTGACGCACGGCAGCCGGATCGACCGGATCAGCTTGCGCCGGTCGTACGGTTCGACGGACCCATCCCGCTTGACGACCTGCAGCGCCCGCTCTTCGACGTACTCGTACGTCGTGAAGCGACGGCCGCAGCTCAGGCACTCGCGCCGCCTCCGCACCGCCCGGCCCTCCCGGCTGGTGCGCGAATCGACGACGCGGTCTTCCGTCTCGTGACAGTAGGGGCAGCGCATGGGCAACAAAAGAAAAATCCACCGGGAACACGGCGGACGCCGCGGCCAGGCGGCGGCGACCGTCGTCCCCGGTGGAACGGTCGTGCCGACGGCTTCAGCGTCGCGGCAGGTTCCGCAGCCGGTCTTCGGCCAGGCGAGCTTCCTCCGTCGCAGGATACCCGCTCACGACCCTGTTGAAGTATCTGCGCGCGTCCGAAATGTTCCCGCGTTCCGCCGACACGACGCCCGCGCGGTAAAGCGCCTGCGGCGCGCGCGGCGAGTCCGGGAACAGCTCCGCCACCCGCTCGAACTCCTTCAACGCCTGGTCGAACGCCTCCTCGGACACGTACGTCTCGGCGATCTGGTACTGCGCGTCCGCCGCCCGCGGGTGCGACGGATAGCTGCTCAGGATCTGCTGGAATGCCGCCCGAGCGGTCGCAATGGCGCCTTCCTCCAGCTTCCTGCGTCCGATCTCGTACAGCTGCTCGGCATCCCCGGCGCCGGGATCCGGCGCGGTCGGCGCCGATACGACCGGCTCCTCCAGCCGCTGGTTGCGAAGTTCCCACTGCGCGCGCAGCTCCGCCAGCCGGTTCTGGCTCTGACCCGCCAGCTCCTGGATCGTGATCAGCTGCTGCTCCATCTGCTGCAGCTGATAGCCGAGTTCCGCCCGAACGCGAAGGACCAGGTCGCCCCCCGCGCGGAGCGAATCGACGATCTCGCGGTTCTGCTGCTCGAGCAGGCGGAAGAGCGAATCCTGCCGCGCCTGCAGCTCGACGACCTCGGTCCTGAGCTGCTTGAGGTCGTTCTTGGTCGCGCAACCGCCAAGCGCGACCGCGAGCCCGAGCGCGCAAAGGGAAGTGCTGCGGCGCAGTGGCCGCGCGATCCTGCGGCCTGCGCCGATGCTGCGACCCCGAATCATTGCGTCGCCACTACGCCGCACGCTCCCCTCCTTCCTTACATCCCTGCGCGGGTCAGCTCGCCCGACACCAGCTGGAACTCGGCGCGACGGTTCTGCGCCCACGCTTCCTCGTTCGAGGCCCGAACGAGCGGCTGCTCCTCACCCATGCTCGCCGTCTCGAACCGGCTCGGATCGATCCCCAGGCTGACCAGAAAATCCCGCACCGCGTTCGCGCGACGCAGACCGAGCGCCAGGTTGTACTCGTCCGAGCCGCGCTCGTCGGCGTGACCGACGATCCGGACGCGCACGTTCGGGTTCGCGCGCAGGACCGCCGCCTTCCGACGGAGCGTCTCCTGGTCCGACATGCGAATGTCGAACTTGTCGAAGTCGAAGTGCACGCGCTCCGCGAAGATCTCACGCGCACGGCGAGCTTCCTCCTCCGCGCGACGCCGCGCCTCTTCTTCCGCACGACGACGCTCTTCCTCCAGCCGCCGACGCTCCTCCTCCGCGCGACGCGCAGCCTCGATGCTGTCCGCTCGGGCCTGCGCGGCAAGCTCTTCCGGCGTCGGACCCGCCTGCTGCGGCGGCTGCTTCCCGCCGCACGCCCCAACCAGCAACGCGCCGACCAGGGCCGGGAGGATGATTCGCTTCTGCATCTCGCGTCTCCTTCTGCTGTAGGTGGACTCGTGGTACCTCCGCGGGCGCGGCCCCCTACTCGCCGCGCACCGTCAGGGCCGACGCTCGCTCCAGCGTCGGCGACCAATCGGGCGTTCGGAGTCGCCCGCCCAGCACGAGCGGCCGTGTCCGACCGCTCACCGCGTCGATCACGTATAGCCCTGTTCCGGACGGGCGCACGCTCACGAAGACGATGTGCCGACCATCCGGCGCCCAGCTCGGATCCTCGTTCAGCCCCTCTTGCGTGATCTGCTGCACCGTGCTCCCCGGCCGGGCCGCATCCGCCACCATGATCTGATGCTGACCCCGCGACCGGCCGTGGAACGCCACGAACGACGTCTCGGGCGACCAGTCCGGCGCCGCGTAGTGTCCGGGCTCGCCGTACGTGTACGGCGAGAGCAGCACCGCCTCGCCACCCTCCACCGACATCACGTAGATGTGCGGCTGCCCGATCCGGTCCGAGTTGAACGCGATCCGCCGCCCGTCCGGCGAATACGTGGGAGACATATCCGCGCCCGGACCGCCGCGCACTATCCGCGACCGGCCCGTCGCCAGATCGATCTCGAAGATGTCCAGGTCGCGGCCGTTCTCCGCGGCCAACATGATCCGCGTGCCGTCGGGCGAGTAGACCGGCGTCGTGTTCAGCCCGCGCCGGGTCGCGACCCTCGTCTCGGCTCCGGTTTCCAGGTCCCGCTCGATCACGTCCCACGAGCCGTCGTCCCGGCCCACCGCGTAGACGACTCGCCGGCCGTCCGGCGACCACGCGGGCGACATGAGCGGCCCCTCCACGCGTGCGATACGGCGCAGGTTCTCGCCGTCCGAGTCGACGACCATCAGATCGCGCGCGCCGTCCGCCGCCTGGCTCACGAACACGATCCGCGAGGCGGCCATCCCGGGCTGGCCGGTGACCCACCGCACCACCTCGTCCGCGGCCGCGTGCACCGCCATCCGGTGGTCGGGCGCGGTCGGCGGCGGGATGCGGAACGCCTGGCTCTCCTTCACCTGCCCGTAGACGACGTCGTGCAGCACCAGCCGCAGCAGGTATCCGTCGCCCTCGCCGAGGGGCTCGAGCGCGCCGTCCAGCACGTAGACGACGTTGAGCCCGTTCCACGTCGCGTAGTCGACCGGCCCGTCGGCGAGTTGCGGCGGGACCTCGAACATCTCGAACCGGTCGCTGTAGTCGAGGTCCCGCCGAACGATGTCACCGACCAATTCGGCCGCCGACACGCCATCCGCGGCGGTGAACGCCCGGACCGCGAGCGACGGCCGTTTGAGCGTCTGGTAGATCATCCCCAGGCGCACGCCGGTCGGAATGCGCGTCGTGTCCTGCTGCGCCGCGAGCGGTGTCGCGAATGCGAGCAACAGCAACAATGACAAGCGATGCACCTGCATCTTACGTCGCCCCCGGCGTCATGTAAAGTGTGATCCGATCAACGCGCCGGCCGGAAATAGAAGAGCACCGGCAGCCGGTCTCCGCGATATTCCTCGGGGAGCGGCCCGAACGCGGCGCGCCTGCCGGCCTGTTCGATCGCCGACATCGCCTCGAAGTTGAACGAGGCGTCCCCGGACCCGCGGATCAGCCGAATGTCCTCGATCGTGCCGTCCCTGCGGATCACGAAGTAGATCTCCGCCTCCAGCCCGGTCTGTCCAGACCAGCGGAAATAGCGGCTGATCTGGAGCTGGATGTTCGCGAGGTAGCCCGGGAACGGGAACTCCTCGCCCTCGATCCTGATGTCGATCCCTTCGCCCGACTCCTTCGACTTCGGGTCCGGGCGCGGCCCGGTCGGCTGCGGGGCCGGCTCCTCCTTCGGCTCCTCTTCCTTGACCGCCGTCGCCTTGGACGGGTCGGGCTTCGTCGGCTCCGGCTTCGGCGGTTGCGGCCGCTGCTGCTGCTGCGGCTGCCGCCTGGGCTCCGGGCGCCGCGGCTCCGGCGGCGGCTGCTCCGGCTTCGAGACCTGCGGCGCGTTCACCACGACCGGCGCGGGCGGACCCGCCTCCTTGGGCGGCGGCGAGAAGATCTTGACCTCGTAGACCTTGAAGGTCGGAAGCGGCGGCGGCGAGGCCAACGACGTCGACCAGACGACGCCCCCGGCCGCAAGGTGCACCACCACCGATGCGGCTACGGCCCACCGACCCGGCCGTGAGCGCCTCCCGCCAGTCTCGTCCCCGCCGCCGAGCATCGCCTACCTCGCCGCCTCCGGCTCGTAAACCAGCCCGACTTCCGGCACCTCGAGCTGTTCCATGAGCGCCAGCACCTGCGCGAAGGTGCCGTACGACACCTCGCGGTCGACCTTCAGGTACGCCGTCTTCACGTTCTTCTGCTGGACGACCTGAGGGTAGATGACCTTGAAGTCCTCGATCGACTTCGTCTCCACCTCGCCGATGAAGATCTTCCCCTCGCGCGTGACGGAGACGACGATCCCTTCGCTCTGCGTGATGGCCGGAACGTCGCCCTTCGGGAGCTGCACCTCCACGCCGCCCTGCATGATCGGCGCGGTGATGATGAAGATGACGAGCAGCGTGAACGCGACGTCGACCAGGCTCGTCACGTTGATGTCCGCCGTGAGCGGGAGCGACCCCTTCTTTCCGTTCCCCTGGGGCCACACGGTCTACAGCCTCCCTTCACGCGCGAGCGCGCCGATGAATTCGCTCGCGAATCCCTCCAGCTCGCCGCTGAACGCGCCCAGCCGGCTGACGAAATGGTTGTATGCGATCGCCGCCGGGATCGCGACGGCCAGCCCCGCGACCGTGGTGATGAGCGCCTCGGCCACGCCGGGCGCGACCGCGGCGATGTTCGCGCTCCCGGACGCCGCGATCCCGAGGAACGAGTCCATGACGCCGATCACCGTGCCGAGCAGCCCGAGCAGCGGCGACACCGTTGCCGCGATCGCGAGCCAGGACAGCCCGGCCGCCAGCTCGTCTCGCTCCTGCGCCTGCTCCTTCTCCAGCACCAGCCGCAGCGCGTGGAGCTGCGCCTCGGTGAGCCCGGGCGTGGGCGGCGCGTTCTCCTTCAGCGCGCCCGGCCGCAGCTCGCTGAAGAAGTTGATCCCCTGCCGGAACACGCGCGTGTACGGCGACTCCGGAAGTCTCACGACCGACTTGTAGGCGTCCTCCAACCGCTGCGTACGCTCGAGCGACCGGACGAAGTACGCTCCCTGGCGACGCACCTTCCGGAACTGCGCGATCTTCCAGAAGATGATCACCCAGCTCATGAGCGAGAGCGCCGCGAGCACGCCGAGAATGATGTGGGTCGACAGCCCACCGTTGACGATCATGTCCAGCGCGCTGTGACGCGCACCGGCCTGAAGCATGAGGATCACCGCGTCGTCCCTCTTCCCGCAATATACCGATAGGTTTCGTTGAGGCCGTCGCCGAGCGAGGTCCGCGGCGTCCAGCCGAGTGCGCGCAGCCGCGACGCATCGAGGCACGAGCGCAGCAGTTCGCCCGCGCGCGCGGGCGCGTACCGGATCTCGACCTCGCGGCCTGCAGCGGCCATCATCGCGCGCGCCAGTTCGTTGACCGACGTCTCGACCCCGGTCCCCACGTTGAACGAGTAGGCGTCCAGCCCCGCGCCGTCGCCGAGCGTCGCGTCGGACAGCAGCATGTTTGCCGCGACGACGTCGCCGACGTAGACGTAGTCGCGCGTCTGTTCACCGTCGCCGTAGATCGTGAGCGGCTCGCCGTTCATCAGACGAGTCGAGAAGATCGCGACCACGCCCGCCTCGCCGTGCGGGTCCTGGCGCGGCCCGTACACGTTCGAGTATCGCAGCGCAACGTATTCCAGCCCGTGCACGCGCCGGTAGTAATGGAGGTAGAATTCGGCGGCCAGCTTGGTCACGCCGTAGGGGGAGAGCGGGAGCTTCGGCGCCGACTCCGGCGTAGGCCTCACCTCCGGTTCGCCGTACACCACGCCGCCCGACGAGACGAAGAGCACGCGCCGCGTCCCGAACCGCCGCGCCAGCTCGAGCACGTTCAGCAAGCCGTCGACGTTGACGCGCGCGTCGAAGCGCGGGTCGGCGACCGAGCGGCGCACGTCCATTTGCGCCGCGTGATGATTGACGATATCGAATCCGCCGGCGTCACGGAATACCTCCTCCAGCGCCGGATCGCCGATGTCCATCTGAACGAACGTCGCCTCCGCGGGGATGTTCTCCCGCTTCCCCGAAGAGAGGTCGTCCACGATCCAGACCCGGTCGCCTCGTGCGATGTATGCATCGGCCACGTGGCTGCCGATGAAGCCCGCGCCACCCGTGACCAGCACTTTCCTCTGGTTCATTCGCCCTCTTCCCTTTCCGTTGCCCCCCGCACCGTATCCAGCTCGAAGAGGTAGCGCGCGGCATGAACGACCGCTTCGCCGGTCCCGCGACTCGCGGCCTCGCGAAGCCGCACCGTCGGCCGGTGCAGGATCTTGTTCAGGATCTGCTTCGTGAGCCGGTCGACGAGCGCCTGGTCGTCCGGCGTCAGGTGACTCAGCCTGCGCATCGCCTTCTCGACCTCGCTGCGACGCAGCGCTTCGGCGGCCTCGCGCAGCTCGCGGATCACCGGCACCACGTCCCGCGACGCGTACCAGCTCCAGAACTCGTCGATCGCCTCCGCGACGATCCGCTCCGCGACGGGAATCTCCGCGCGGCGCCGCTCCAGGTTGTCGTCCACGATCTGGCGGAGATCGTCGATGTCGTAGAGGAAGACGTTGTCCACCTCTCCGACGGCGGGCTCGACGTCCCGCGGAATCGCGATGTCGACGACGAGGAGCGGCCGCTTCGGCCCGCGAGGCAGCGCGCGCGCGAACAGCTCGCGCGTGATCACCGGGTGAGGTGCGGCCGTGGCGGTGACCACGATGTCCGCCTCGGCGAGCGACGTGCCCAGCGCGTCGAAGCGCGCCGCCGTGCCGCCGAAGCGGCCGGCCAGCTCCCGGGCCCGCGCCTCCGTCCGGTTCGCCACCACGATGCTCCGGACCCCCTCCGCGGCCAGGCATTCGAGGGCGAGCTCGCTCATCTCGCCGGCGCCCAGCACGAGCGCCCGGCGGCCCCGCAACGGGCCGAAGATCTTCCTGGCCAGCTCGACCGCGGCCGCGGGCACCGATGCCGCGCCGGCGCCGAGCGTCGTCTCGCTCCGGACTCGCCCGCCTACGGCGAGGGCGTCCTGGAAAAGCCGCGAGAGGACCGGCCCGACGACCCTCGGCTCCGCCTCCAGCGCCGCCGCGTCCTGGTACGCCGACCGGACCTGACCCTGGATCTGCGCCTCGCCCAGGATCATCGAATCCAGGCTCGTCACCACGCGGAACAGGTGCTGAACCGCCCCGCGACCCTTGTGACTGTAAATGTAGGTGCTCGCCTGCTCCACCGACGTCCCGGCGCGATCGGCGAAGAGCCGGAGCACCGCCTGCACCGCAGGCGCGGGGTCCGACGGGTCGACCGCGCCGCCCGGACGTCCGGGGCCGGACGGCAACCCATCCACGGCCCGCGTCGCGCTCTTTCCGTTCGTCTCGCCACCCGGCTCGCGGCCGTCCCCACGCGCCCCGTCGACCAGGTAGAACTCGGTCCGGTTGCACGTCGAGAGGACGACAGCCTCCGATGCCGCGCCGCTCGCCGTCAGCGCCCGCAACGCATCCGCCGCCGACTCCCGGTCGAAGACGAAGCGTTCACGCACTCCCACGGGCGCCGAATGATGGCTGAGCCCGACGACGATCAACGACATCGGCTATCGTTCCTCACCCGCGCCGACCGGCGCCCGCCCCGTTCGGAGGCATTGATACCTTGCCACGGCAGCCCCGAGTTCCGCCCCGCTGCGTCCGCACGACACCCGACGTCTCACAGGAACGCCATCCCCTTCGCCGCCGTCAGCCGCAGCACCACGTACGCCAGCACGACCACCACGAACCCGACCACCGAAGCCAGCGCGCCGCGTCGGCTGCGTGCAGGGCCGCCGGCCCGGGCGGCGATCACCCCCATGAACGTCAGCCACGTCAGGATCCCCCACATCACCTCCGGATCGCCGATCGCGAAAGAGTGCCGAAACCGGATCGTCCACGCCCAGCCTAGGCCGAGCGCGAGCGTCAACGCCGTGAACCCGATCGCGAGCGCACGCCGGCCCACCACATCGAGCGTGTCCAGCGAGGGGAAGAATCGAAACACCCGCCCGAAATGCTTCTCCTTCAGCTCGCGGAACTGCAGCAGGTAGACCAGCCCCGCCGCGAACGCGACGGCGAGCCCGGCGTAGCCGGTGAAGGCGAGGAGCACGTGGAGGTAGAGCCACGGGCCGCGGAACGCGAGCGCTTCGCCGGACGGCCGGATCCCCAGCGCAAGCCCGACGGCGAGCAAGAGCGCGACCAGCGGCAGCAGGACCAGCCCGAGCGTGCGCGCCTCGCGGAAGAACGCGACCGCGAAGAGGAACGCCGCGATCAGCAGGGCGGACACCGAGAGGGATGGCGCGAGACCGACCAGTGGCAGCTCGCCGTGCTCCGCCGCATAGGCCGCGAGCCCGGCGCCGTGGACCAGAACGGCCGCGGCGAGCACCGCCGGCCCGCGTTGCGGGACGCGTGGACGCGCGCCGGCCAGCGTGCGAACGAGCACACCCGCCGCAATGACGTACAGGGTCAACGCCAGGCCGTGGAGAATGGCCACCATACCCATCATGCGACGACGGGCGCCGCGAGGCGCCCGTCCTGCGAGCCACCCGAGACCTCGGCTGGCGAACGCGCCAGCCTCACGGCCGCTTCGCCACCAGCCGGACCGGGAGCCCGGGCTCCAGCATTGCCTGTTCCAGGCGGATGACCTGCGCCGTCGCGCTACGCTCTGCCACCCTCACCACGCGCAGCCGCGCGACGGGCTCCTCGGGAAGCATGACGTCGCTCCGCGGCGCACGGCGCGCCGGCAGGATGACGACGAACTCGTCGCCCACCTCGATCCCGTCGTCCCGCCCCAGATCGATGAACACGTGGTCCGGAGACGAGGCGACCGGCTGCTCGATGCTGAACCCGATCAGGCGCCCCTCGGGGCCGGACTCGACCGGCTGCGCCGGCTGCTCGAGCAGCCCGGGGAACTCCTCGAGCGGCACCGCGATCGTCCCCTCCTCGATCAACCCGTACTGCTCGGTCACGACCGCGGCGGCGGTCTCCCCGTGCAATTCCGTGACCGTGGCCTGACCGACGGGTTCGATGACGCGGCCGAACCCCTTGACCTCGTCGCCGACGCGCACGAAGAGCAGCCGGTCGCCGACCGCGGGGGACTCGGACCGCCTGTACCTGAGGTAGACCATGCCGTACCGGTTGGCAGTCTCGCGGAGCCGCCCGGCCGGCGCGTCCCGGCGCGCGATACTCACCACCTCGGCGACGCGACGCAGCTCGTTCGACCGCGAAAGCCACGGCGCCGAGTAGAACTCGCCCGGCCTGACCTGCGGAACCTCGAGGTCCCGACGGTACTCGCCTTCGATCGTCGCCGGCGAGTCTGCCGCGGACGGATCCGCGCCACGCGCCCGGTAGAACCTCGTGCGCTGCGGCTCGGCCGCCTTCACGGCGGTCGCGTCCGCCGGCGCATCCGCGGCGCCGGGGAGCGGAGGCAGCCCCGGGATCACCAGCCGCTCTTCCGGATAGATCCAGTGCGGATCCTCGACGACGTCGCGGTTGGCATCATAGATCAGCGGCCAGAGGAACGGGTTGCGCAGGTAGAAGTTCGCGAGGTCCCAGAGCGTGTCCCCGCGCCGGACGACGTGCTCGCGGCCCCTCTGCCCCTGCGCTTCCTCGGCGGCACGGCGCGCCTCCTCCTCCGCGCGGCGGCGCTCTTCCTCCTCCGCCAGGCGCCGCTCCTCCTCCAGGCGACGGCGCTCTTCTTCCGCTCGCCGCGCGGCCTCGAGGCTGTCCAGCCGCGCCAGCTCGGCGGGGTCCGGCCCTTCCAGGCGCGCCTGCGACGCGCCGCAGGCGGACAGCCCGAGCGCCGCCGCGAGCGCGGCGATCCCCAGGTACTTCGATTTCGGCTTGTGGTTCGGCTCTCGCATGGAGGCGTGCTCCGTCAGACAGGGAGGTTCGCTTCGACCTTCGGGCCGTCGAGCAGGATCACCTCCTGCGCGATGATTTCCGTCGCGAAGCGAGTCTGGCCGGCGGGATCCTCCCAACTGCGGTACTCGATCCGCCCTTCGACGAACAGCCGGTCCCCCCGCTTCACGAAGCGCTCGACGACGTCCGCCAGCCGGTCCCAGGCGATGATGCGGTGCCAGTCGGTCTTCTCGTGCGCCTGCCCCTGACTGTCCGTCCAGCGCCGGTGCGTGGCCAGCGAAAAGCTCGCGACCCGCGTGCCGGTCGCCGTCGTCCGAACCTCGGGGTCCGCGCCGACGTTGCCGATCAGCATCGCCTTGTTGAGACTCCGGCTCATTCCGGCAGCCCTGGCGGTGGCCCTCACGGGGAGATCGGTGGAGAAGATAGGGCGCAAGTGCGCGGGTGTCAATCAAATGGCGGCTCGGGACCGCCGCGCGAACTCCCGCGCCCAGTACGTGATGATCATGTCCGCGCCGGCGCGCTTGATCGCGGTCAGCGACTCGTTCAGAACCGCATCGGCGTCCAGCCACCCCTTCTCCCCCGCGGCGAGCGCCATCGCGTACTCGCCCGAGACGTGGTAGGCGAAGACCGGGTATCCCGTCTCCCGCTTGACCCGCCACAGCACGTCGAGGTACGGGAGCGCCGGCTTGACCATGAGGATGTCCGCGCCTTCCTCGATGTCGAGCCGAACCTCGCGCAGCGCCTCGTCGCGGTTGGCCGGGTCCATCTGATAGGCCCGCCGGTCCCCAAACTGCGGCGCGCTCTCCGCCGCGTCGCGGAACGGGCCGTAGAACGACGACGCGTACTTCGCCGCGTAGCTCAGGATCGCGACGTCGAGGTACCCCTCGTCGTCGAGGGTGCGCCGGATCACGCCGACCCGCCCGTCCATCATGTCGCTCGGAGCCACGATGTCCGCACCGGCGCGCGCGTGGCTCAGCGCCTGCCGCGCGATCAGCTCCAGCGACTCGTCGTTCGCCACCGCGCCGTTCCGGATCACCCCGCAATGCCCGTGGGAGGTGTACTCGCACAGGCAGACGTCGGTGATCACGACCAGCTCCGGCAGCCGGTCCTTCAGCGCCCGGACCGCCTGCTGCACGACGCCGTCCTCCGCGTACGCGGACGAGCCGACCTCGTCCTTCGTCTCCGGAATCCCGAAGAGGAGCACCGCCGGGATCCCGAGTTCGAACGCCTCCGTCGCGTCACGCAGCAGTTCGTCGACCGACGTCTGCGCGACGCCCGGCATCGAGCCGACCGGCCGGCGTACGCCCTGCCCGGGCACGACGAAGAGCGGCAGGATCAGGTCGCCCGGCGCGACCGTCGTCTCGCGCACCATGCGCCGCAGCGCCTCGGTCCGACGCAGCCGCCGGGGGCGGTATTCGGGGAATTTCGGCATATTCGTCACCGTTCGGATTTTCGGATGGGTCAGTCGTCGCCCCGGGCATCGAGCCGCTTGCGCATGACGATCGCGTCCTCGACCGGGGCGGTGTAGTAGTCGGGGCGGCAGCCGATCTCCTCGAAGCCGTAGCGCTCGTAGAGGTTCCGGGCGACGTCGTTCGTGACGCGGACTTCGAGGAACAGCTCCCGGACGCCGCGCGCTCGCATGTCGTCGATCACGGCGTTCATTAGCGTCTTCGAGATCCCGCGGCCCCGGTGCTCGGGTGCGACGGCGATGTTGCCGAGCTCGCCCTGCTCGAGGACCGCCCAGCATGCCGCGTAGCCGACGATCCGGCCGTCGATCTCGGCGACGTGGACCGATGCATCCGCCCTGCCCAGAAGCCCGCGGAAGCTCGCCTCCGGCCACGGTGCGGAGTACGACGCCCGCTCGATCTCCATGATCCGCGGCAGGTCCTCGGGCCGCATCGGCCGGATCGCGACGTCGCTCACCCCTGCACCCCGCGCTCCGCGCCGGCCGCGCGGAGGTATTCCGGCTCCCACGTCTTCGGGTCGGCGACCAGCCCCAGCCCCGGCGCGACGTCCGCGAGCCAGAGTAGCGCGCCCGCGCGGGGCACCGCCTGGTGCGTCGGCGCGACCCGGCTGCCGGCCGACTCGATCGCCTCCCGGTACCGCAGCGCGCCCTCGCCCACGAAGCGCGGCTGGGCACCAGCGAGCGCGTTGATGACCTCCTCGACCGGCGCCGCCGTGGGCGGCATGACCAGCTCGACCGCGCCGTCCCCCGGGAAGCGCCAGCACCCCGCGTAGACCTCGCCGCGACGCGCGTCGAAGAGCGCGCAAATGGGCGTCTCCCCGGCCGCCGCCGCTGCCGCGAGCGCGAGCAGTCCCGAGTACGCGAAGAGCGGGATGCCCAGCGCCTTGACGAGCCCCTTGGCCGTGGCGCCCGCCACGCGCACCCCAGTGAACGAACCCGGCCCGCCCGCAACCACGACAGCCCCCAGCCCCGCCGCCTCCAGCCCGGCCGACCGCAGCGCGAAATCGATCGCCGGGAGCAGCGACTCCGAATGCTTCGTGCTCACGCCGACGACGACCTCGGCGAGGAGCTCGTGACCGCGGCCCACCGCAACGCTCCCCAGCGCCGTCGACGTGTCGATCGCGAGATACGGCTTCATACGCGCGCCAAGATCCTCATGCGACGCCGTCCGGCGCCGGGAGCGCGGGCGCATCGCCGCGGCGCACGGCCCGGACCAGCCGTGCCTCCCGATCGCTGCCCGGCGCTTCCGTCATCTCGATGTGAACGTCCCACCGGTCCCGCGGCAGGAGCGACTCGGCGCGCTCCGGCCACTCGATCAGCACGATGTCGTCGCCCGTGCCGAGCTCGCGCCAGCCCAGCTCCCATACGTCGTCCGGGTCATCGAGGCGGTAGAGGTCCAGATGCCAGACGTCGACGCCGCGCGCGCCGTGATAGCGATACACGAGGTTGAACGTCGGCGACGGCATCGGTCCCGAGACGCCCGCGCCGCGCGCGATCGCCCGCGCCAGCACGGACTTCCCCGCCCCCAGCTCCCCCCGCAGCGCGAAGACCACCGGCACGGCCACGCTCGCGCCGATCCGCTCCCCCCACGCCACCAGCTCCGCTTCCGTCAGCGGCACCGGCCCGATCGTGTCATGCACCGCTCCCCTCCTTCACGCCACACCGCTCGCACCGCGGCCAGCCGATCCGCGCTCCGCACCACCACCCTGCGCCTCCTCACGCGCGACGCGCCTTCGCCTTCCCCTCGAGCTTCGCCTTCGCCTCGAAGATCTGGTCGCGCAGCATGGCCGCACGCTCGAAGTCCAGCACCGCCGCGGCCTCCCGCATCTGATGCTCGAGGATCTTGATCCACTCCTCGAGGTCCACCTCGGCCGCGTAGCTCGGCTTCTGCTCGGCCACCTTCCCCGGCGCCTCGCTCCGCGCATCGGCGACGCGCGTGCTCAGCGTGACCTCCTCGACGCTCTTGATGATCGTCTGCGGGATGATCCCGTGCTCCTCGTTGTAGCGCTTCTGGATCTCGCGACGACGGTTCGTCTCCTCGATGCAGCGCGCCATGGAGCCGGTGATCCGGTCGGCGTACATGATCGCCTTCCCCTGCGCGTTCCGCGCCGCGCGCCCGATCGTCTGGATCAGCGAGCGCTCGTCCCGCAGGAAGCCCTCCTTGTCCGCGTCCAGGATCGCGACCAGAGAGACCTCCGGCAGGTCCAGCCCCTCGCGCAACAGGTTGATCCCGACGAGGACGTCGAAGTTGCCGAGCCGCAGGTCGCGCAGGATCTCGACCCGCTCGATCGCGTCGATGTCCGAGTGCATGTAGCGCACCCGGATCCCGACCTGCTGCAGGTAGTCCGTCAGGTCCTCCGCCATGCGCTTCGTCAGCGTGGTCACGAGGACGCGCTCGCCCCGCGCCTCCCGCTCGCGGATCTCCGCGATCAGGTCGTCGACCTGCCCCTTCACCGGCCGGACCTCGACCTCGGGGTCGAGCAACCCCGTCGGCCGGATCAACTGCTCGACGACGACGCCGCCCGTCTTCTCGAGCTCGTAATCGCCCGGCGTCGCGGAGACGAAGATCGCGCGCGGGACCAGTTCCTCCCACTCCTCGAACGTGAGCGGCCGGTTGTCGAGCGCGCTCGGCAGCCGGAACCCGTGCTCGACGAGCGTGAGCTTCCGCGCCCGGTCGCCGTTGTACATCCCCCGGAGCTGCGGCAGGGACTGGTGCGACTCGTCGACGATCACGAGGAAGTCCTCGGGGAAGTAGTCGAAGAGGCACGCCGGCCGCTCGCCCTCCGCACGCCCCGTCAGGTGCCGGGAGTAGTTCTCGATCCCCGGACACGTGCCCAGCTCGAGCAGCATCTCGATGTCGAAGTTCGTTCGCTGCTCCAACCGCTGCGCCTCGAGGAGCTTCCCCTCGGACCTAAGCTCGAACAGACGCTGCTCCAACTCTTCCCGGATCCGCTCGACCGCCCGCTCGATCGTCGCACGCTGCGTCACGAAGTGCGTCGCCGGGTAGATCGCCGTGCGCGGCAGCCGCACGATCGTCTCCCCCGTGAGCGGGTCGAAGCGGCTGATCCGCTCGATCTCGTCGCCCCACAGCTCGATGCGGACGGCCTGCTCCTCGTACGCCGGGAAGACCTCGATCACGTCGCCGCGCACGCGGAACGTGCCGCGCGTGAACTCGAAGTCGTTGCGGTTGTACTGGATCCGGACCAGCGCCTGGAGGATGTCCCGCCGCGAGATCTCCTGACCCGTGCGCAGCGTCAGCATCAACTCCCGGTACTCGCGCGGGTCGCCCAAACCGTAGATGCACGAGACCGACGCGACCACGATCACGTCGTCGCGCTCCATCAGCGACGACGTCGCCCGCAGGCGCAGCCGCTCGATGTCCTCGTTGATCGACG
>CALBZE010000034.1 GCA_937889645.1 uncultured bacterium | reverse complement strand
CGGCTGCACCCAAGTGCACGACCGAGGCTGAACGGATGTTTCTCGTGCGATTGGGTGGCTCTACGGCACCGAATCGCACAACGAAAGCCGCCCGCCCGAGATGATCGTGCGATTCGGTGCCTATAGATGACCGAATCGATCAACCGTGCGCGAAACGGCGATGGTTGTGCGATTGGGGACTGCGGCGGCTAGCCGGAAGGGACCGCAGCCAGCGTACGCGAGGCGGACGGATAGCACGGCCAGGGCCCGGCGCTGACCCGGGACCAACACTTCCTGCAGACAGAGCGCGATGAGTTGTAGGGACAGGACGTAACGTGGTTCCGGAAGCGGAGTTGCGCCTGTCAATGGGGCAGCGCCCGTCCCGTCCGACCATGCAGATGCAATAGCGGGTTGGGACGGATCCGGCGACGATCGGCCGGCCGCATGCGGTCGCTGGCCAAGCGCGCGGCCCACCGCCCGAGCCGCTCGCGGACGCCGCCGGCGCTCGGGGTGCGGACGAACGGCGCGGCTCGCGGGCGCCCGCGGCGACTGGAGTGGAGACGGAAGGCTCGCCGCCCAAGCCCTGAGCCCCGAGCCCCGAGCCCTGAGCCCCGAGCCCTGAGCCCCGAGCCCCGAGCCCTGCCACCCGCCACCTGACACCTGCCACCTGACACCCACCGTTTGACTCCCCCCGCGCCCTCACGCTATTCTGTCCGAATCCCATACCCGAATTCCCCCTTCGCACCGGAGTGAGCCCATGCGTCGGATGCTGGCCCTGTGCGCGGCGCTCCTGGTATTGCCGGCCGTCGGCCTGGCGCAGGAGACGAAAGCGCGCCGCGCGTTCACCCCTGCCGACTGGTATCGCGTCGTCAACCTGTCTTCGCCGGCGTTCTCGCCGGACGGGAAGCTGGTCGCGTTCACGGTGACGACGGTCGTGGAGAAGGAGAACCGGCGCCACAGCGAGGTGTGGGTCGCGCCGGTGGATGGCGGCGAGCCGTACCGGGTGACGTCGCCGGGGACGGAGAGCTCGAACCCGCGGTGGTCGCCGGACGGGAAGTATTTGTTCTTCACGTCGCGTCGGCCGGGCGGCGAAGGATCGACGTGGGCGCTGCGGATGGACCGGCCGGCGGGCGAGGCGACGCAGGTGGAGGGTTATCCGACGGGGTCGATGCCACGGGACGGGAGTTTCGCGGTGTGGACGGCGCCGGCGGAGCGCGAGAGGCAGCAGGGCGGCGAGCGGTCGCAGAACCCGTACGCGAAGATGCAGCCGATGGCGCGTCCGCCGCACGGCGCGATCACGAAGCCGCTGGATCCGGCGCGGTTCGACGGGCGCCACGTCGTCGAGCTGGGCTACAAGCGGAACGGTCCGGGGTTCGTCCCGAATCCGTCGGAGCCGCGGGAGTGGCGTCCGGCGCAGCTTTGGAAGCAGGCGGTGGGCGACACGGCGAAGAAGATGATCACGAACACGCCGTACTCGCATCGCGGCGCGGTCGTCTCGCCGGACGGGAAGTGGGTCGCGTTCCTGGCGGACGCGCGGCTCCGGCCGGACTCGGTGGTGCAGGCGGAGGCGGATTCGCTGGCGCTGCTGCCGTACGACCCTGCGGTGCACGAGGCGCCGCGGAACGACGTGGACATCTACGTGATCTCGATCGACGGCGGCGAGCCGCGCAAGGTGGCCGAGCTGATGGGGAGCGAGCGGAACCTGGCGTGGTCGCCGGACGGGCGGCGGCTGGCGTTCATCTCGAACGGCGGCGTGCGCACGGCGCAGAGCGAGCTGTACGTGATCGACGTGCGCGGCGGCGAGCCGGTCAAGGTGCTGCGCAACTGGCAGTACGAGGTGAGCGGCGTCGAGTGGATGTCGAACAACGAGCTCATCATCGAGGCGGCGATCGGTGGTCGTGACGCAGTGCTGCGCGTCTCGGCGCGCGGCGGCGAGCCGCGGGAGGTCGTCTCCGGGCGTCGTCGGTTCTTCGGCGTCGCGTACGACAAGGAGTACAAGCGGGTGGCGTACGTCGCGTCGTCGATCGACCGGCCGACGGAGCTGTACATCGCGGGGACGGACGGCCGGGGCGAGCGTCGCCTGACGCGCTTCAACGACGAGCTGCTCGCGGAGATCGAGTTCCCGACGGCCGAGCGCTTCACGTACCAGTCGGTCGGCGGGCGCGAGATCGAGGCGTGGCTGATGTACCCGTACGGCTACGAGCCCGGGAAGAAGTACCCGCTGGTCCTCTACATCCACGGCGGCCCGCACTCGCGGTACGGCGAGAACTGGTTCGACGAGTTCCACAACATCGCCGGCGCGGGGATGTGGGTGCTGTTCACGAATCCCCGCGGCTCGAGCGGCTACGGCGCGGACTTCACCTACTCGACGCGCGGCGAGTGGGGCGGCGACGACTACCTGGACATCATGAAGGCGGTCGACATCGCCGCGGCGCGTGCCGACGTCGACTCGACGCGGATGGGCGTGACGGGCGGGAGCTACGGCGGGTTCATGACCGCGTGGATCACGACCAAGACGGACCGGTTCAAGGCCGCGCAGACCGACCGGATGATCAGCAACTGGTGGTCGTGGTACGGCAGCTCGGACGCGCAGGGACTGACGGAGTTCGAGTTCTTCGGGAAGCCGTGGGACAACCCGGCGAACTACGACACGCTGTCGCCGATCCGGTACGCGCGGAACGTGAAGACGCCGACGCTGATCGTGCAGTCGGAGGAGGACCATCGCACGCCGATGACGGACGCGGAGCAGTGGTTCACGGCGCTGAAGAAGCACGGGGTGCCGGTCGAGTTCGTGCGGTACCCGCGCTCGAACCACGACCTCTCGCGCACGGGCGAACCGTGGCTGTTGGTCGACCGGCTCGCGCGGCTGCGGCAGTGGTTCGAGTACTGGCTGAAGGGGGAGGACGCGGCGACGGTCGCGGCGGACGGGGCGACGCCGTAGCGGCGCCCGCGGCGCGCGTCGGGGGCGGCGCGCGGCGCGGGCGGCGTCCGGCCCGCCTTCGGCGGCGGGCCGCTCCCGTCCCATCCGCCCGCGCCGGTTGCCGGCCCGGTCCGTGCAGGGATTGCGCGGTCGGCCGGCGCGCGTTCTCTTGGGCCCGGCCCCGTGCGGGGCGGCCGCGGGGTCGGGGCCTACGATTCACAGCCGCCGAAGCGTGATGGACCGGAGGATCCTCTCGATCGTCGTCGCATCGATCGTGACGGTCGCGGGCGCGGCGGAGGCGCAGAGCCTGAGGGGCTCGCCCGCGTCGCTCACGCGGCAGAACCGTCAGGCGGAGCTGCACGACTACTCCTATCTCGACAACCCGGAGGAAGTCCGCCGCTTCGTGGCCGCGGGGCTGCTGGTGCCGGTGCAGGAGAGCTCGGTGCTGAAGCTCCGGCAGGTCTCGTATCCGTACACGCGGCCGGAGGTGAAGCTGTTCCTGGAGCGGCTCGCGCAGCAGTACTTCGACGCGTGCGGCGAGCCGCTGATCGTGACGAGCCTGGTCCGGCCGAACGCGGCGCAGCCGCGGAACGCGTCGGACCGGTCCGTGCATCCGACGGGGATGGCGGTGGACGTGCGTCGCACGACGAACCGGGCGTGTCGGCAGTGGCTGGAGAACACGCTGCTGCACCTCGAGGCGAAGGGGGTTCTGGACGCGACGTACGAGAGCAACCCGCCGCACTACCACATCGCGCTCTTCCCGCGGCCGTATCTGCGATACGTCGGCGTCGACCCGGCGCAGCTGCGGGCGACACCGCCGGCGCCGCACGAGCTGCCGAAGGTGTCGGAGTACACGGTCAAGCGCGGCGACAGTTTGTGGGACATCGCTCGTCGCTTCGGGACGACGGTCGAGGCGATCCAGGCGGAGAACGGGCTGCGCACCTCGCGGGTAGTAGTAGGACAGGTGCTCCGGATCCCCGGAGGCCAGTAGGGCCGCGCGCCGCGCGGGGGCGGCGCCGGGCCGTGCGCTGCCCGCAGGCGGTGCGACGGCGCGGCGCAGGGAGTAGAAGGACCAAACGACCGGCGGCGCCGGCCTCTCGTGAGGCGGCGCCGCCGGCTTGCTTTCTACGCCGAACGGCCGGGCAAGACGGGGCCGCCGAGAACCCTGAACGCGAGCGGGTCCCGACATGCCCGAAAAGACGATACCCCACGTCGTGATCCTGGGCGGCGGCTTCGCGGGTCTGCGTTGTGCGCGGGCGCTGCGCGGCGCGCCGGTCCGGGTCACGCTGATCGATCGCAGCAACCATCACCTCTTCCAGCCTCTCCTCTACCAGGTCGCGACCGCGTCGCTCTCGCCGTCGGACATCGCCAGCCCGATCCGATCGATCCTGAAACGCCAGTCGAACCTCGAGGTGTGGATGGGCGAGGCAGTGGACGTGGACGTGGAGCGAAGGATCGTGCGGCTCCGGGAGGGCGACATCCCGTACGATTATCTCGTCGTCGCGACGGGCGTGACGCACGCCTATTTCGGCCGCGACGACTGGGCGCCGAACGCGCCGGGGCTCAAGACCGTCGACGACGCGCTGGAGATCCGGCGTCGCTTCCTGCTGGCGTTCGAGACGGCGGAGCGGGAGGCGGACGAGGCCGCGCGACGTCGCCTGCTGACCTTCGTGATCGTCGGCGCGGGCCCGACGGGCGTGGAGCTGGCGGGCGCGATGGCGGAGATCGTGCGGCAGGTCATGCCGCGGGAGTTCCGGTCGATCGATACGACGACGGCGCGGATCCTCCTGGTCGAGGGCGCGGACCGGGTGCTCCCCGGCTATCCGCCGTCGCTGTCGGAGAAGGCGCGGCGGCAGCTCGAGCGGCTGGGCGTCGAGGTGCGGACCGGCGCGCGGGTGACGGAGATCGGCGAGGGGGCGGTCTGGATCGGTGACGAGCGGATCGACGCGGGGAACGTCTTCTGGGCCGCCGGCGTCGCCGCCTCGCCCCTGGGCGCGCGGCTCGGCGCGGAGACCGATCGGGCCGGTCGGGTGAAGGTCGCGCCGGATCTGTCGGTGCCCGGCCATCCGGAGGTCTTCGTGGCCGGGGACCTGGCGGCGGTCGAGCAGGACGGCCGGCCGGTCCCGGGCGTGGCGCCCGCGGCGATGCAGATGGGCCGCCACGTCGCCCGCGCGATCCGAGCGGACCTGGAGGGGCGGCCGCGCCCGTCGTTCCGGTACTTCGACAAGGGGAGCCTCGCGACGATCGGGCGAGCGGCGGCGGTCGCCGAGATCGCGGGAATGAAGTTGAGCGGCCTCGCCGCGTGGCTGGTCTGGGTCTTCATCCACATCCTCTACCTGATCGGCTTTCGGAACCGGCTGGTCGTGATGGTACAGTGGGCGTGGGCGTACCTCATGTACCAGCGCGGCGTGCGGCTGATCACGGGCGGGCGGACGGTGCGGCTGAGCGAGCCGCGGATGGTCCCGGGATTGCGGGGGGAGACGGGGTAGGGGCGCGCCGTTGGGGCGCGCCTTCGGCGCGCGGGGATGGCCGCACGGTGTGCGGCGGGGGCGG
>CALBZE010000033.1 GCA_937889645.1 uncultured bacterium | reverse complement strand
GGGAGCTCAGGGTCGCCGAGTAGACCTCGGCCTCCTGTGGGTTTCGCGTGATCGCGACGTAGTCGTCGAGCGATCGGCCGTCGTCCGAACGCGGGATCGTGATCGGAATCGATTCGACGGGAAGGTCCGCGACGAGGGTGTCCGTAAGGTCGGCGACGGCCGACGGCGACGAGGCGGCCCCCGGATCTTCGCGTCTCGCCTCCTCGGGGTCGTGCAGGGTCTCGGCCACGTCTCCCTCCTGAGGTGAAAAACGCCCCCCAAGAGTATCCCGGGAGGCGTCGGTCTATCGGGAAGCGTTGCGAGTACTTACTTCAGGAGGACGCGTTTCAGCGGCGTTCCGTCTTCCTTGGCGACGACGAGAATGTGATCGTTCTCCTCCTCGTCCATGGCGAGCTTCACCAGGCCCAGCGCGGTGCGGACGATGTGATCGAGGGAACGACCCGATCGCGCGGAGAGCTCTTTCAACTCCTCGAGCGCTTCCGGCGGAAGGCTGATCCGCAGTTCGCCGGCCTCGGGAACCGGGCGCAGTTTGGACTCGGTCGCGGTCGCCACTCGGTACCTCCTCATGGTAGCGATACCTCACGCCAAGGACCCTTCCGGTCCGCCCGAAACGCAAGGGCGCCGTCGCGGCCGACGGAGCGTGCACGGCGACGCTCGCCGTGCTTCGCAAGAAGCAATCCCGCCCGCCGCGCGCATGTAACGACACCCCGCTGCCGCCCGAGTTCCCCCTCGCCGCCCCGGTTCCCCTCACCGCCCGTCCCGTCGGCTCCCCGCACCGGGGGCGCTCCGAGCCATCGACCTATTGACAGTCGATAGGAGTGGTCGCATCCTGTTCCTATCGCCTGTCGATAGGAGGGTCCCATGGTCGACCAGAACGAAACCCCGCTCCTCCCGGGTACGCTGGACCTCCTGATCCTCAAGGCGCTGAGCCTGCAGCCGCTCCACGGGCTCGGCGTATCGCGCCGGATCGAGCAGATCACGAAAGGCGCCTACCGGATCGGCCCGGGCTCGCTGTTCCCCGCCTTGCACCGCCTCGAGCAGCGCGGCCTCCTCGCCTCGAGCGAAGGCGAGTCCGAGAACAAGCGCCGCGCCAAGTACTACCGGCTCACCGCCGCGGGCCGGCGACAGCTCGAGCAGGAAACCCGAACCTGGATGCGCGTGGTCGACGTCATGCGCCTCGCGCTGGAGGCGACCTGACCATGCGCGCCCTGGCGATCCTGCGGAGCCTGTGGCTCACGCTCGTGCGGCGCGAGCGGCTCGAGCAATCCCTCGACGAGGAGCTCCGCGCGTACGTCGACCTCCTCGCCGCGGAGTACGAGGCCGCCGGGATGGATCCCGCCCAGGCGCGGCGGCGGGCGTTGATCGAGACCGGCGGCATCGAGCAGGTCAAGGAAGCGACGCGCGACGCCTGGATCGGCCACGGCGTCGCCACCCTCGCCCGCGAAATCCGCTTCACGCTGCGCGGTTTACGTCGCGCACCGATGTTTTGCATCGTGGCGGTGGCGGTCCTCGGCATCGGGATCGGCGGCGCCGCCGCGATCTTCACGGTGATCAAGGGCTCGCTCCTCCGCCCGCTCCCCGCCGTGACCGACCCCGCAACCCTCGTCAGTCTCGAGCCGACGAGGGGCGGAGCGTCGCTCTACGGCTTCAGCTACCTGGACTACCGCGACCTCCGCGAGCAGACGACGACCCTCTCCGGCCTCGCCGGCTACGACGGCACGTCCATGACGCTGGACGATGGCCGGGGGCCGCGTCGCCCGGCGTGGGTGAGCTATGTCACGGGCGACTTCTTCTCAGTGCTCGGTGTCAGGCCCGCCGCCGGTCGGTTGATCCAGCCGTCGGACGAGGAAGAGGCGAACCCCGTCGTGGTGCTGGCCTACGACCTGTGGCAGGAGCGCTATGGCGGAGACCCGGGCGTGATCGGGGCGACGATCCGGGTCGCCGGGCAGCCGCTCACGGTGATCGGCGTCGCGCCGCCGGGATTCATCGGCGCCATGCTCATGTACCCGATGGAGCTGTGGATCCCCGCCACGATCCTTCCCACGCTGGCGCCGATGCCGGGGATGATGGACGACCGCGGGGCCGCGTTCCTCCGGCTGGTGGGGCGGCTCGGGCCGGGCGTGAGCGTCGCCCGGGCGCGGCAGGAGCTGTCGCTCCTCGCGGAACGCCTCGCCGCGGAGCACCCGCGGGGCGAAGGGTACGGGATCCGGGTCTTCCCGGGCGCGGGCATGACCGTGGAGGAGCGGGCCGCCCTGGCGAGGCTGCCGCGCCTGCTGGCCGTCGCGGTCGGCATCCTCCTGCTCATCGCGTGCGCCAACGTCGCCAACCTGTCGCTCGTGCGGGCCGAGGCGCGGCGCCGGGAATTGGCCACGCGCCTGGCGCTGGGCGCGTCGCGTCGGTCGCTCTTCGGGCGACTGCTCCTCGAGGGGGCGATCCTGGCCGGCGCGGGCGCGCTCCTCGGCGTCGGCCTCGCACGCCTCGTCGTCGGCTCCTCGAGCGTCGTGGGCACCATCGCCGGGATGCCCGAGCGGGTGGGGCTCGACATCGCCCTCGACGCGCGCGTGCTGCTCGTCGCGCTCGGTGTGTCGGCGTTCACCGCGCTGGCCGTGTCCATCGCGCCGGCGGTGCACGTGCTGCGGATGCCGCCGGCGACGGTGCTGAGGGACGGAGGCGCGGGCGCGGTGCGTCGCCGTGGCTTCGGTCAGCGTGTCCTGGTCGTCGCGCAGATCGCGGCCTCCCTCGTCCTCCTCGCCTCCGCGGCCATCGTGCTGAACACGTTCCGTCGGGCGCTGGCCACCGACCCCGGCTTCGACCCGCGCGGCCTCACCGCGACGGCGGCCGACCTGGCGGAGGCGAAGCTCGACAGCGCCGAGGCCGTCGCGTACTGGCGCGCGTGGCTGCAGCGCGCCGCCGAAGAGCCGGCGATCGCCGGGGCCGCTCTGGCGTCGGTCGTTCCGCCCGCGCCGTGGTCGTCGCCGCGGTGGATCTTCCGGACGGGAGAGGAGCCGCCGCCGGGCGTACGGCCGGAGGAGGCGCCGGCCGGCGGGGTACGGGCCCACTTCGCCGTCGTCTCCCCCGGCTTCTTCGACGCCATGAACCTCCCGATCGTCGTGGGGCGCGATTTCCGAGAGGACGACGACGAGGACGCCGCGCCGGTCGCGGTCGTCAGCCGGCGTCTGGCGGCGGCGCTGTGGCCGGGCGAGAACCCGCTCGGCAGGCTGATTTCGCTCCCGGCCGGCGACGGCCCGCGGCGCCCGCCGATGCTCGTGGTCGGGGTGGCTGACGACGTGCGGCTCGCGTCGATCTTCGACGACCCGCCGCCCGTCGCGTACGTCCCCGCGGCGCAGCACCCCGGTCACCGTCTGCTCCTGCTCGTGCGGGGCCGGGAGGGACGGGCCGTGCCCGAGGTGACGCTCCGCGCCATGGGCGAGGCCATCGATGCGCGCGTGTCCACGTACACCCGCACCGTCAGCGAGCTGATCGATGCACAGACACGGCCTCAACGCGTCGCGAGCGCCTGGATCGGCGCGTTCGGCGCCATCGCGCTCCTGCTCGCGGCCGTCGGGCTGTACGGCGTGGTCGCGCAGGGCGTCGTGCAGCGCACGCGGGAGCTGGCCGTGCGCTCCGCCCTCGGCGCGACGCCGGCGGGTCTCGTCTCGCTCGTGATCTCGCAGGGGATGCGCATGGCCGCGATCGGCGCCGTCATCGGCGCGGCCGCGGGCGCGGCGGCGCTGCGGGCGTTGCAGACGCAGTTCGCGGGCGTGTCGCTGGCGGATGCGCGGGGCGCCGTGATCGCGGTGGTGGTCGTGGGCGTGGTGATGGCGGCGGCGTGCTACGTGCCGGCGCGGCGGGCGGCGCGACTCAGCCCGGCCGTCGCGTTGCGCGCGGATTGAGGGAGTGCGAGATCACCGCACCCCCCGCGTCCTCCGCGACGCCCACTCGATCAGGAGCGCGGCCATGAGCGCGCCGAAGATCCACGGAAAGAGGGCCGCCGGGTTTGCGCTCGGGCGATCGCCGGGCTCGCCGGACGCCGCGGGCCCCAGCCGGTGGATCAGGCTCGCCAGCGGGGCCGGCTCCGTCGACGGCGGCCGCAGCTCGGTGCGCCCCGTGTAGGCGACGCGGGCGACCAGGCCGGCCAGCCACGCGCGGTGCTGCTCGGGCGCGTCGTCGTCTTCGCCCGCCATGCGCCAGCGCCAGGAGTCTACGTAGCCGGTCTGGAGCACCCGCCCGTTGCCGACTCGCCGCGCGGCCAGGGCGACGGCGTCGCCTTTCCGCTCGAGCACGACCGCGTCGTCCGCGAGGGAGACGATGGGGACGAGGGCGAGGTCGTCGCGGGGCGCGGACGCTCTCGGCGCCCTCCCCTCGTCGTCGATCCGCTGGCCCGGGCGGCCGGGCGAGAGGGCCGCGAGTCCTCGGACCGCCGCGGCCGGCGACCAGAGCACCAGGCCGCCGCCGCTCCGCACGTACCGCGCGATGCGGTCGGCGAAGGGCGCCGCCGTCGTGTCGAGCACGAGCACCGCCGAGTAGCGCGTGGTGTCGATCGCCGCGAGCCAACCCTGCCGGACCGTCGATCCGGGCGACACAGAGATCTGCGCGTCGACCCCCCAGCCTCGCTCCTCGAGCGCGGCGACGACGAACTTCGTCTCCCACCCGGCGGCGCCGATCACGAGGAGGCGCTTCAGGTGGAGCGAGTCGAAGGGCGACGCCTGCGCGACGATGGGCCCCACCGCGGCGTCCAGCCTCGGGCGAGGTTTGGCGAGGTGGACGCGGACGCCGGCGGCTCCGCCATTGGCCGGCACCTCCACGGCGCCCAGCTCGCCCAGCGTGTCCCGCAGGGCCACTACCGCGCCCGGCGGCGCGGCCACGCTCACGTCCACCCCGCCCGCGGGGTCCGCACGCGGCTCCACCGCCATCGCCGTCGGAACCAGCGAGTCGCCGGTCCACTCGACCGCCGTCCCCGCGCCGGAGAGCGCGACGAGCCACTCCTGCTCGGCCCGGCTCGGCGGATGGTCGAGGACGACGTGCACCCGCGATGGACGCGATACCGTCGTCCACCGCACGAGCGACTCCCGCAGCGTGGCCGACGTGCCCACCTCGACCCGCTCCTCCGTGCGCGCCCGCACGACCAGGACGAGGCACCCGACCAGCAGCCCCAGCACGACCGCCCGCAGCGCCCACTCCCCGGCGACCCGCAGGCGGAACCACAACGGCTCGATCACCGACCCGTCCAACGCGCCCGGACCCTCGCCGCCCGCCGGCCGATCAACGCGTGAGCGCATAGACGATCAGATTCACCCCGAACTTCGTCGGGTCCTGCTGCATCGTTCGCTTCGTCGAGGCGTGGAAGTTCCACTCGGAGCTGTAGTCCTTGTTGCTGTAGAGCAGGCCGATCCGGTCCCGTCGCGGGTCCTTCCGGGGACCCACGAAGATCGCGTGCAGGTGCTCGTGCAGCAGGTCGTCGCCCCAGCCGTTCAGCTCGTGGTTCGTGTGTGGCGGCCCGTTCTCGAACACGAAGAAGCAGCGGTAGATCTCGTGGTCGTTCGGCACCTGCTCGAGCTTGCCGAACAGCGACTCGATCTCCTCGGTCACGGTCTGGTGGAAGACTCCCGTGATGTCGTGGTTGTGGTCATCCACCATCATGAACCCGCCCCGCTCGATGTAGCGCTTCAGATTCCTGCGCTCCGCCTCGGTGAAACGCACCGGCAGGTGCCCCGTCAGCCACACGAACGGGTAGTCGAACAGCTCGGGCGAATCGAGGCGCACGCTCACCCCCGTGGGCGCGACGTCGATGGACGTGTACCGCGCCACGGAGTCGATCAGGTTCTCCGGCAACGCCGGGGCGCTCTCCCAGTCTCCCGACGCGTACTCGGCGGTGGCGAACACGAACTGGCTCATACGACGCTGGTCCCCACGGTCACGACGCCCCGAGACTCCCACGGTCATGGCTCACCGCTGCTCCCACGGTTACGGCACGCCACGGCTCCCTCGGTCACGGCACGCCGCCCCACTCGACCGGTCCATCCAGCCGGGCGGGCGGGGGCTCGAGCGCACGCCGCACCAGCGACAGCACACTGTCGGCGTTCTCGCCCCGCCGGAGACGATCGATCGCGCTCTTCAACGCGTCCGCCAGTTCCGGCGCGTCGTTGAGCGCGCGCACGCGCACGTAGGTGAGCGTGTCCGCCGCGGCCTGCGGGTCTCGTCCCACCAGGGCGAGCGCCCGCTCGATCCGCTCCAGGAGCCGCGCCCGGGCGTCCTCGACCGCCATGCGGAGGCGAGGTCGTCCCCGGCCGTCCATGAGCGCGACCGTCGCCTGACCTTCCGCGGTCCGCCCGACGAACATGCGCGGCGCGCCGAACGTGGCGGGCC
>CALBZE010000032.1 GCA_937889645.1 uncultured bacterium | reverse complement strand
CGATCGGCGCCCCCGCGGCCGACGCACGCCCGGCCAGCCTCCACCCGTTGGAACCACTCCCTTCGCGAAGCGCCACCCCGCCCCCGGCGGGGCCCACGCCGAACCGATCGGCCTCGCCCGTACCCGCGCCCGTCGAGGTCGGGAGCGGTTACCGCATCGGCATCGTGTCGGTCGGCTGCTGCGGTTGCTGCATCATCGTGGTGTCCGTCGGCATCGGCGTGGTGGTCGGCGGCGGAGCCGGCGTCATCGGCTGAGCCTCCGGCATCTCCTGTACTTCGGGCACCTGCTGGACCTCTTCGGCCGGCCGCTGCTCGCACGCGACGAAGCCGATCAGCGACGCGGTCACCAACACCATCGACGAGCGCTTCATACCCACCTCTCTTCCGATCTTGAGGGTCCCTGAGCGAGCCACGCGCCTCCTCGACGCGAGCGACTCGGATCCGGCGGCGCTCCCCGCGCGGAACGTTCCCGCTTCCGGGAACGTCTTTCGCGATGCACTATGCGTGCCGTCCACGCGGGGAGCGCTGGCTCGTCGGTACATGTCGACGGCGCCGGCGGCAGGCCGCGGTCGGCCGGCGCCTGGCCGCGCCCGGCCGCCAGCTCCATCCCATCGGGCGCTCAGCCGCGCAGTCGATAGTTGATGATGGTGCGCGCACCGTCGGGGAGCCGGACCACCAGCGACATCGCCTGCCCGGACCGCATCGCGCCGGCCGCCTTCTCCAGGTCGGCGACCGAGCCGACGTCGGCTCCGTTGAAGGACTCGACGATCATCCCGGCGCGCAGCCCCGCGCGCTCCGCGGCACTCCCGGCCTCGACCTGCGTGACCACGACGCCGCGCTTCGCCTCGGTCCGCAGCCGCCGCGCCAGCTCCGGCGTCAGCTCCGACGCCGCGAAGCCGAGGCGGGCGAGCGAATCTTCCCTCTCCCGCGCCGCCTCCTTCTTCGGCTTCACGGCCGGCTCGAAGCTATCCAGCGCGACCTCGACCCGCAGCCGCTCGCCGTAGCGGACCACGTCGAGCCGCGCCCGGTCGCCAGGCTTCTTCATGGCGAGGAGCTCCATCAGCTCGCCGCTCGAGTCGACGGCCCGGCCGTCGACCGCGACGATCACGTCGCCGAGGCGCAGCCCCGCCCGTTCGGCGGCGCTCCCCGCCTCCACCCGCTTGATCTCGGCGCCCGCCGCACGGTCGAGACGGTACACCTCGCGGTCGGCGGGGTCGACGTCGTCGATCGCGACGCCCAGCTTCGGACGACGGACCGCGCCGTGCGCGATCAGGTCCTCGGCCACCCGCTTCACCAGGTCGATCGGCACCGCGAAGCCGTACCCGCTGTAGTAGCCCGTCGGGCTCGCGATCGCCGTGTTCATCCCGATCGCCCGCCCTTCCAGGTCGACCAGCGGACCGCCCGAGTTCCCCGGGTTGATCGCCGCATCCGTCTGGATGAAGTGCTCGAGCGGCGCCGACGCCTCGGCGTCCCGCCTCAGGATCCCGAGCTGGCGACCCTTCGCGCTCACGATCCCGGCCGTCGCCGTCGCGCCCAGGCGCAGCGGGTAGCCCAACGCGACCACCCAGTCGCCGACTTCCACCTCTTCCGAGCGCCCGAGCTCCACCACCGGCAGGTCCTTCGCGTCGACCTTCAGCACCGCCACGTCCGTGTTCGGGTCGCGACCCACGATCTCCGCGTCGAACTCGCGCCGATCCTGCAGCACTACCGTCACGCGCTCGGCCCCCTCGACCACATGGTTGTTCGTCAGGATGTAGCCGTCCGGCCGGAACACGAACCCGGACCCGCTCCCCTCCCGCGGCGCCGGCGAAGGCTGACCCCTACGGAACAGATCCTCCCACGGCGTGCCGCGGAACGGCTCGGGCACCTCAATGCGTGCCGAGCGGACCGCATGGACCTGAACATGCACCACGCCCGGCAGCGACCGCTCGGCCGCGCGCCGGAACGCCTGGCTCAACTGCTGGGGCGTCGTGTCACCGCCGAACGCGGACCCGGCCACGACCAGATCGCCGTTCGCCGGCCGGTCGCCGCCGACCGCGCCCAACCCCGTGGCCACCGCCACCGTGGTCACGACCAGCGCCGCGCCGGCCGTTAGCTGTCGAATCACTGGCTGCACTGCTACCTCCTGCACCGGATACGCTCAACCGACCACGTATCTCACGTGTTTACTACAGCTTACGCGCTCCATACACACGCCGGACGCCAAACGTTCACCGGGTATGCTTCTTGCCCTCATCAGGCTTGGAATCGTGGGAACTTCACCGCGTTCGAGCCGTGTCGCTTCTGATCGTTCTCTACCTGCTCCTCGTCATCGCGCTGCCGCTCGGGCTCAGCGCGGCCGTGAGCTTCCGGACGCTGCATGAGGGGCGGAACTGCGCGCTGTGTGGTGGGGAGACGATCCGGCTGCGGTCCCGGTGGCTGAATGCGGCGTCGCGCGTGCTGCGGGGCGATGAGCTGCAGCGACGGTGGTGCCTGATGTGCGGGTGGGAGGGGGTCGCGCGGCTGCCGGTCGAGCGGGAGGAGCCGCCCTCGTCGGCGCCGGAGTCGCGGCCGCGGAAGCGGCCGAGCATCGCGGTCGCGCCGGGGAGCTCGGGCGAGGCGGTGAATCTGCGGAGTCTGGAAGTGGACGGCTCGGCGTGGCGGGTGCTGCTCCAGTGCTGGCACGACGCCGACCAGTGGTACGGCCGTCTGCTCTTCATAGCGCCGTCGGGTCGGCTCTGGGTCGACACGGTCGAGCCGTTCTACGGCGCGTCGGCCGAGGAGGTGTTGGACCAGGCGCTCGCCCTCCCGGACCGCACGCTCGCGCTACGACTTAGGGAGCTGATCTCGGACTGAGGCGGCCGGCGGGGCGCATCCGGCCGCCTTCGCGGCCTCGAGCAGGATTCGTCGTCGCTCCTTGTATCGAATCCGGCGGTAGGCCTCGTCGACGTCGACCCAGGCGTACTCGTGCGCCTCCGCGGGCGAGATGCGCACTTCCTCGCTCAGCGCCTCGGCGAGGAAGTACGTGACGTTCTTCCGGATGAGGGTGCGCCGCGCGCCCTGGCCGACGGAGAAGAGGTATCGCTCCGAGCGCTCGAATCCCTCGACGAGGCGGACCGCCTCGCCGGCCAGCCCGGTCTCCTCGCGTAGTTCCCGGAGTGCCGCCTCGAGCAGGCTCTCCCCCTCATCCACGCCCCCCTTCGGGAATTCCCACAGCGGTCGCTTGGTCAGCCGGGAGAGGACGAGGAGGAAGAGGCAGCCGGCGTCTGTGCTCCGGAACACGATCACGCCCGCGGCCCTGTCCCTCATGTGACGCATTTCGATCGGCCTCGCGTTCTCCGTCCCCCGGAAAGGATCGCCGGCCGAGGATGGGCGCTCGGCCGGCGGGGTGGAATCAGGGGGAAAACGAAATGCCCATCGCCGCGCCGGGAGCGCAAAGCGCGTGCCGGGCGCGGCGAGCGACTCAAGCCGGCACCCGCGTGGCCGCGGCGACCAACTTCGTCTCCCAGGGGAACGTGCCCTCGACCTCAGCCTTCCGGCCGAAGTGGCCGTAGGCGGACGTCGGCGTGTAGATCGGACGGAGCAGGTCGAGCCCGTCGATGATCCCGCGCGGCGTCAGGTCGAAGTGCTCGCGGAGCCAGTGCCGGATCGCCGCCTCGTCGGTGGTCGCGGTGCCGAACGTCTCCACCGCGATCGCGACGGGCTCCGCCACGCCGATCGCGTAGGCGATGCAGACCTCGCAACGCCGCGCGAGGCCGGCCGCCACCACGTTCTTCGCCGCCCAGCGCGCCGCGTACGCGGCCGACCGGTCCACCTTCGACGGGTCCTTCCCGCTGAACGCGCCGCCGCCGTGCCGCGCCGCGCCGCCGTACGTGTCCACGATGATCTTCCGGCCGGTGAGCCCCGTGTCCGTGGCCGGGCCGCCTTCGACGAACGAGCCCGACGGGTTCACCCACGCCCGGTTCTTCCAGTCGGCCGGGAGTCTATCCTCCGGCAACGTCTGCGGCACCAGCTCGTCGAGGACGAACTCGCGGATCGTCGCGGCCGAAACGTCTGGCGAATGCTGCGTCGAGAGGACGAGCCCGGTGATCTCCTTCGGCTCGCCGTCGACGTAGCGGACCGAGACCTGGCTCTTCGCGTCCGGCCGCAGCCATGCGACCGCGCCCGAGTGACGCAGTCCGGCCAGGCGACGGAGGAGATCGTGCGCCCAGGTGATCGGCGCCGGCATCAACTCGGGCGTTTCGTCGCTCGCGTAGCCGAACATCATCCCCTGGTCGCCGGCGCCCTGAGCGCGACGGTCCGCCTTGTCGACCGCGCGGGCGATCTCGCCCGCCTGCTCGTGCAGCCGGATCTGGACCTCTACCGTGTCGGCGCAGAAGCGGCCGTCGTCCTCGATGTATCCGATGTCGCGGATCGCGTCGCGCACGATCCGATCTATCTCGCCCTCGGAGAGCTTCGCCGTGCTCCGGACCTCGCCCGCCAGGACGACCAGGTTCGTCGTCACCAGCGTCTCGCACGCCACGCGCGCTTCGGCATCGCGGGAGAGGTACGCGTCCAGGATCGAATCGCTGATCCGATCCGCCACCTTGTCCGGATGGCCTTCCGAGACGGATTCGCTCGTAAGTATGTATTCGCGTGCCATGGACACCCCTGAAAAAAGAAACTGCCCGCCGCCGGGAAGCTCGGCAGCAGGCCTCCGGCGCTTTAGTGCTATGTTTAACGTGGGGCACAAGCTGCCGACTCAAATCCCACGCGCGGCGGACGGACCCCTGCCGCGAGCATCACGATGCACGGCGCGCGCAACCTACGTGCCTCGTCGTCCAGGTGTCAAGGAATGGGGATTGCGGTCTCCCGGAGCGCTATGCGCGCGCACAGACTCTACGGGCCGAGCGCCGAGGAGCCGGAGCCGCTCCGCCAGGTCCCGGACCTGGAAGGCGTTCCCGTCGAGGACGCCGAGGGCCACATCGCCGGATCGGTCCACGGCTCTCTCGCCGAGGAGCGATCCGGCCTGATCCGGTACCTGGACGTGGCCCTCGAGGGGGACGGAACGCACGTGCTCGTGCCCCTCGGCCACATCCGCCTGGAGCGAGAGCGGGGCAAACCGCTCGTCCACCTCCTCGGCGCCACGCGCGAAGAGCTGCGCACGATCCCGCCCTACGACGGCGAACGGCCGGTCGACGAGCGCTACGGCCGCCGGATCGCGCGGGCGCACGGGAAATTGTTCCACGGCGAGCGTTACTACGCGCACCCCGCCTACGATCACCGCGGACTGTACGCCGGCGAGCATCCGATCATCCGCGGCCCGGCGATCCCCCGCCATCGCGCGCCTCTGGTCCCGCTCGGAACGACGCCGGACGTCGAGATCGCCGAGGGCGAGCCCGACATCCGCCGCTGGCCCCTCCACGCCGGCGGCCGGCGCGTCGGCACCGTCGACGACCTGGCCGTCGACCCCGTCGCCGGAAAGGTTCGCTACGCCATCGTCGGGATCGAGTCCGAAGGACGGCAGGTCCTCGTCCCGGTCGGGTACCTGCGCGTGCGCCGGGACGAAGAAATCGTGGAAGCGCCCGCGCTCGAGGAAGCGGACCTGCGCGCGCTGCCGACGTACACGTCGCCGGAGCCGATCCCTCGCGACCTCGAGCAGCGCGTCAGGACCACGTTGGACGAGCGCCTCGACGGCGACGGCCGGCACTTCCGGCGCCCCGACTACGAGCCGGGCGGCCGGCGGCCGATGTGACGGCCCGCATCGGACCGGAACGGGATCAGATCAGCGACTCACCCAGGCCGCCGGGCGTTTCCCACGCATCGAACACCTCGGCCGCCGCGACGCCCCACTCGGCGCCCGCGTCCGCCAGGCGTCGACGCAGCCACTCCTCCTCGGGCCAGCCGACCCGTTCGCGGTAGAAGCGACCCAGCTCGAGTACCTGGTCCAGCACCGGCATCACGTCCACGGCGCGCGCGGGGAGGTGGGAGTGCACGTCGCGCAGCGTGAAGATCGGCGCCGGTTCGCGGTGCGGCGGGAGCGGAGCCACCACGCCGCCGATCCGGGCGAGGGTCACGGCGTCGCGGACGATCTTCCCCGTCGCCTGGTGGTCGGGGTGCCGCGGGCCGCGGACCCACGCGTCGCCCCAGGTCACCACCGCGTCCGGCCTGACCTCGGCGACGACGCGTGCGACCTCGTATGCCGCGTCCGCCGTCGCCTCGACGCGCGTGTCCCGAAACTCCATGAAGCGCGGCTCCGCGCCCAACAGCCGCGCCGCCGCCTCGCCGTGCTCCGTCCGCAGCCGCGCGACCTCCTCGTACGGCAGACGGCCCAGCGCCTCCGTCATCCCGCCCCGTGTGAGCCACAGGAGCACCACGCGGTCGCCCCGCGCCGCGTGCAACGCGATCGTCCCCGCGCACCCCACCTCGTCGTCCGGGTGCGACAACGCCACGAGGATCGTCTTCACTCCACTCCCTCCCGACTTTGGTATACCCGACGTGGCCGGCGTGCCCGGTCGCCCAGCATTTGACTGGCAACTCCGACGCCGCCATCTTCCCGGCCCTATGGAACTACTACTTGCTTGCGCCTGCGACGACGCCTCGGTCCGACCCGATGGGAAGATCGACATCCGGGGCGTCTTCAACGAACTGTACGCTCCCGGCTTCCCCGCCGTCCAGGACCAGATGACCGTGGTCTTCATCGTGGAATGGGAGCCGGGCGAGTCCGGCCGGATCCCGCTCCGCGCCGACCTGGTCGACGACAACGGCCGTGCCGCCCTCACGATCCAGGGTCACACGGAGGTCCCGGTTCGGGGCGAGGACCGCGCGCGTCCCCAGACGCGCTTGATCATGCCGATCCAGGATGTCGTCTTCCCCGCCCCGGGTCGATACCACTTCGACCTCAAGGCGGGCACGCAGACGCGCCGCGCGTTCTCGCTCTTCGTCGGGAAGAACGAAGAGGCCGGGGCAAGCCCGCGGTAGCGGACCCGGCGCCGCCGTGAGCCCTCGTGCCGCCGAGGATCCCGCGCCACGAGGTCGGGTATCAGAGGCCGCTTGCGCCCGGTAGACCGAGTCGAGGCCGTGGCTGGAGGGGCCCGTGGAAGGATCCGTGCCGGCGCCCCAGTCGCGCGAACTGTTGCGCGTGCTGGCGGCGCTCTCCGATGAGAACCGATTCCGGATCGTCGCGCTCCTGTCGGAGCGACGCTGCGCGCTGTCGTCGACCGACGTCTGCGCCGCACTCGGCCTCTCGCCTTCGCTCGTGTCCCACCACCTCTCGATCCTGGAGGCCGCCGGTATCGTCGACCGCCGCAAGGACGGCCTCTGCACGATGAACGGCCTGCGCCGCGATTTCCTGAAGCAGCACTTCGCGATACTCGAGCGGCTGCTCGGGTAGGCCCGACGAACGCGCGGCGGGCACACCCCGGATTGCCGGGACGTGCCCGCCGTGTCTGCAACGGGACGCGCCCGCCAGCCCCATGACTGGCCGGGCGCGCCGGTTCTAGTTCCGGACGCGCGCGCCGGGCTCACCGCCGCCGTCGCGCGCCCTCGGCCGCCAACCTCCGACGGCCGATCTCACCCGCCGACCGCGATCCCGCGGATCCCCGGCTCGGTCATCGGGCGCGGGTCGAGGAGCCGGTCCAGCTCCTCCTCGGGGAGCCCGGACTTCTCGCGGGCGACCTCGCGCACGGTCGTGCCGCGTGCGTACGCCTCCTTCGCGATCGCGGCCGCGGCGTCGTAGCCGATCGCGGGCGCGAGCGACGTCGCCAGCATGAGGTTCCCTTCGAGCAGCTCGCGGCAACGTGCCTCGTTCGCCTCGATCCCCTCGACGCACTTCGACGTCAGGACCCGGCACGCGTTCGTCAGGATCTTGATCGACTGGAGCATCGCGTAGGCCATGATCGGCATCATCACGTTCAGCTCGAAGAAGCTGCCCTGACCGCCGACCGTGATCGTGGTGTGGTTCCCCATGACCTGCGCGGCGACCATCGTGACCGCCTCGGGGATGACCGGGTTCACCTTCCCGGGCATGATGCTCGAACCGGGCTGCGTGGCCGGAAGCGTGATCTCGGCCAGACCCGCGCGCGGCCCGCTCGCCAGCCAGCGGATGTCGTTGGCGATCTTCATGAGCGAGACCGCCAGCGTGTTCAGCGCGCCGTGCGCGTAGACGATCGTGTCCCGCGTCGCCTGGCGCTCGAAGTGGTTCTCCGCCTCACGGAACTCCACGCCGGCCATGACCGAGATGCGCTCGATAGCACGTCGCGCGAACTCCTCGTGCGCGTTGATCCCCGTACCGACCGCGGTCCCGCCCAGCGGCAGCTCGGCCATGTCGTCGCTCGCTTCCTTGACGCGACGCATCGCGAGTCCGATCTGGGCCGCGTAGCCGCTGAACTCCTGCCCCAGGCGAATCGGAGTCGCATCCATGAGGTGCGTCCGGCCGGACTTCACGATCCCGTCGAACTCCTCCGCCTTGGCCGCGAGCGCGCTCTTGAGCTCCGCAAGCGCCGGGAGCAGGTCGAACTGGATCGCCCGCCGCGCCGCGATCTGCATCGCCGTCGGGATCGTGTCGTTCGACGACTGCCCCATGTTCACGTGGTCGTTCGGGTGCACCCGCTTCGACCCGATGTTCGCGCCCAGCAGCAGTGAGGCCCGGTTGGCGATCACCTCGTTCGTGTTCATGTTCGTCGAGGTGCCGCTCCCGGTCTGGAAGATGTCGAGGACGAAATGCCGGTCCAGATCGCCGCGGATCACCTCGTCCGCCGCCGCGACGATCGCGCGGCCGACCTCCTCGTCCAGGAGCCCGAGCTCCATGTTCGTTTCGGCCGCGGCCTTCTTGATCATCCCCATCGCCGCGATGAACTCCCGCGGGAAACGCAGGTCGCTGATCGGAAAGTTCTCGACCGCCCGCTGCGTCTGCGCGCCCCAGAGCGCATCCGAGGGGACCTTCATCTCCCCGAGGGAGTCGCGTTCTATGCGATATGCCTGATCCGACATTTCTTCCTCCATTGGAACACGTGTGATATTCGGCTCGCGCCGGGACGCCGTGAGGGCGGGCCCGTCGGGGTCGCGGGCTACGTATCCCGCCGTATGGCGGCCGGCACGGAGCGTCTCCCGCGGCATGGTGCCCGGCTCGGTGCGACCCGCACCGTATGGCGGCCGGCGCGGGCGCCCTCGGCCACAAGACGGCAAGCCCCGGCGGCTGAGAGGCCGATCGGCGCCCCGGGAGTCCCCAAGCGCACCATCGACGTCTCTTGGCGGATGATCGTTCGATCGGTGCACCTAATGCACCCCTATCGCACCATCGTTCTGCGCGCCGGATCTCTTTGTGCGATAGGTGCACTCTACCGTCCCCAACCGCACAACAAGCATTCGTTTGCCGCCGGTTGTGCACTTGGGGCACGGCGACCGGCGCGGGCCACCGCCTGCCCCCGGCTTGCCGCTGGCCGAAGACCGCCGTTCTTGCCGGGACGGGGCCTACCGCGATGGGGAGTCTGCGCTCCCAAGGCGGCCGTCTCCCGCCGGCCGCACCGCGGCCGGCCGCCCCCGCCGCGTCCAGCGCGGCCGTTCCCGCCGCCGCCCAGCGGCGGCCTCTCACCTCGGCCTGCTCGGCCTCACCTCCACCCGACTCGGCAGCGTCCGCTCCGGCGTATCCAGCAGATCCAACACGATCTGCGCGATGTCCTGCGGCTGCACCTTCCAGTCGTCGCCGGTGCCCGGGGTCGGGTGGGTGAACCCCGTGGCGACGCTCCCGGGCATGATCGAGCTGACGCGGATCCCGTCGTGACGGACCTCCTGCATCAGCGCCTCGGTGAACCCGACCAGCCCGAACTTGCTCGCGTTGTAGGCGGCGCCGCGCGGGAACGCGTTCTTCCCCGCCAGACTGCCGATGTTGATGATCCAACCGCTCCCCCGCCGCTTGAGGTGCGGGATCGCGTAGTGCGAGCAGTAGAAGACGCCGCTCAGGTTCGTGTCGAGGACGCGTTGCCAGTCCTCGATCGTCATCTCCTCGACGGTCGTGAAGTGGCCGATCCCCGCGTTGTTGATCAGGATGTCGAGCCCACCGAACCGCGCGACCGCTTCCTCGATCAGACGTCGGCAGTCCTCCGGACGCCGCACGTCGCAGACGACGCCATGGGCGCCGCCGCGCTCCGCGCCGACCGGCCCGTCGTACAGGCGGAAGCGCCCCTCGGCCAGCTCGCGCGCCGCGCGCTCGACGTCGGCCTCGGTCCGCGCCGAGACGACGACGTTCGCCCCACAGGCGACGAGCGCTTCGGCGATCGCCAGGCCGATCCCCTTCGTCGCGCCGGTTACGACCGCGGTCCGACCCTTCAGCTCTGGCATGATTCCTCCTTCCGCTCCCTGCCCCACGAGCGGCGGTCAGTTTAATTGCTCCGCGCCCCGCTCGCCACTACTGTTGAGCCCATGGATCTGAGCGGAAAGGTCGCCCTGGTCACCGGCGGCGCCCGTCGCGTCGGGCGCGCGCTCTCCCTCGCCCTCGCCCGCGCCGGCGCGGACGTCGTCGTGAACTACTTCCGGTCCGCGGAAGCGGCCGAGGAGACCGTCGCCGACATCGTGGCGCTCGGCCGGCGCGCGATCGCCGTCCAGGGCGACGTCGCCAGCAAGGAAGTCGCAGACATGCTGGTCCGCCGTACGGCCGAGACGTTCGGCCGGCTGGACGTATTGGTGAACAACGCGTCCACGTTCGAGACCGCGCCGCTCCTGGCGATCACGGAGGAGGAGTGGGACCGCGTGCTGGCGGTCAATCTGAAGGGGCCGTTCCTGCTCTCGCAGGCGGCGGTGCCGCTCCTGCGCCGCGACGGCGGCGGCGTCATCGTCAACATCGCGGACCTCTCGGCGTTCCAGCCCTGGCCATCGTACGCGCATCACAGCGTATCCAAGGCCGGGCTGGTCCACCTTACCCGGATCCTCGCCCTCGCGCTGGCCCCGGACATCCGCGCCAATTGCATCGCCCCCGGAACCGTGCTCCCGCCGGAGGGCTATACGGAGGAGGAGCTGCTGCAGAGCGTGGCGCGGGCGCCGCTCAAGAAGATCGGCACCCCGGAGGACGTTGCGCGCGCCCTGCTCTACCTCGTCGAGAGTGACTTCGTGACCGGCGAGGTCGTCGTGGTGGACGGCGGAAGGATGTTGGTCTCCGGGGGTATCCATCGGGCATGAAGTATCGATACATCGTAGCAGCCGTCGTCGTCGCGGTGCCGCTCGGCCTCGCGGCGACCGTCTTCGGCCCGGTGGGCCCGGACTGTCCGGACGTCGCCGGCCTGCGCGACTACAGGCCGCCCGAGGCGAGCCGCGTCTTCGCCCTGGACGGCTCGCTGATCGCCGACCTCTCGCCGCAGCGCCGCGTCGTTGTCGAATACGACGAGATCCCCGCCGTCCTGCGCGACGGCCTCGTGGCGGTCGAGGACAGGCGCTTCTGGGATCACGGCGGCGTGGACCTGCGCGGCGTGCTGCGGGCCGTCTGGCGCAACGCGACGTCGCTCTCCTTCCGGGAAGGCTTCAGCACGATCCCGATGCAGCTCGCGCGGAACGTATTCCCCGACCAGCTCCCGCGCACGAAGTCGCTCTCCCGAAAGATCTGCGAGATCCGACTCGCGCCGAAGCTGGAGGACGAGTTCGCGAAGGAGGACATCCTCGAGCTGTACCTGAACCAGGTCTACCTGGGCTCGGGGCTCTACGGCGTGGAGGCGGCGGCGGAGGGGTACTTCGGCAAGTCGGTCTCGGAGGTGACCACGGCCGAGGCCGCGCTCCTGATCGGGCTGGCGAAGAGCCCGGAGGGGTACAACCCGAGGCGGCACCCGCTCCGGGCGGTCCAGCGGCGCAACGTCGTGCTGGACGTCATGGCGCGGGAGGGCGTGATCACGCGCGCCGAGGCGGAGGCGGCGCGTGCGGAGCCGATCCGCCTGGCGGCGCCCGTGGAAGCGTCGGGCGCGGCGCCGTACGTGGTCGCCTCCGTGCGACGCGAGCTACGCGAGCGCTTCGGCCCGGACGCGGACGTCATGGGGCTGCGCGTCTACACCGGGATCGACCCGGCGCTCCAGGCGGCGGCGCAGGCGGCGCTCACGCGCCAGATCGAGCGCATCGAGAGCGGCGCTTACGGCACATGGCGTCACCCGCGCCCGGATCCGAACGCGCGGCCGGATTCGACGGCCAACTATCTCCAGGGGATGCTCGTAGCGCTCGACCCGCACACCGGCGAGGTCCGCGCGCTCGTCGGCGGCCGCGACTTCGCGCTCAGCCAGTTCGACCGTGCGTTTCAGGCGCGCCGTCAGCCGGGGAGCGCGTTCAAGCCGATCGTCTACGCGGCCGCGATCGACGCCGGGCTCGCCGTGACCACGCGCATCGACGTCTCCCCGATCGTCGTGGACGACGCTCGCGGCGTGTCGTGGAGCCCCGGCGACCACCTGCCCGACACCGTCGAGACGCTGTCGGTCCGGTCGGCGCTCGCGCGGTCGTCGAACAACGCGGCGGTCCGGATCGGCCGTTGGGTCGGCGAGGTCGAGGTCGGGCGCTTCGCCGGCAGCCTCGGGATCTCCACGCCGATCCCGCCCTACCCCTCGATCTTCCTCGGCTCGGCCGAGGTCGTGCCGGCCGAGCTGGTCGCGGCGTACGCGGCGTTCGGCAACGGCGGCTTCAGGGTCACGCCGAAGCTGGTCACGCGCGTCGAGGATTCCGACGGGAACGTGCTCTGGGAGCGCGACGAGAGGCGCGAGCGAGTCCTCGACGACGGCGTCGCCTACCTGACGCTGAGCCTGCTCCAGGACGTGGTCGACCGCGGGACCGGCGCGACCGTGCGTTCGGCGGGGTTCTACCTCCCCGCGGCGGGGAAGACGGGGACGACGAACGAGGGGAAGGACGCCTGGTTCATCGGGATGACGCCCGACCTCGTGGCCGGCGTGTGGCTCGGCTTCGACCAACCGACGCCGATCCTGCCGGGCGCGAGCGGCGGCACGCTCGCCGCGCCGGCATGGGCGGACTTCATGCTCCGCGCCTACGAGTCTCGCCCCGCGCCCGCCGGGTGGAGCCCGCCGGCGACGCTGGTCCGCGTGCACGTCGACACCGCCAGCGGCCACATCGCCACGGGCCGGTGCCCGCCCGAGGACACTCGACTCGAGTACTTCCTGCCCGGCACCGAGCCGTTCGAATACTGCCGGCTCCACCCGGAGTCGGGGATGGAACGGCTCCTCGACCGGCTCTGGCGCGGGTTCAAGAGCATCTTCTGAGCGGCGCTCGGGGCGCGAGCGCCTCGTGAGCGCCGCTCACTCCGACTGCGACGTGGCGGCCGGCGCGTCGGCCGCCTCGAGCACCGGCACCTCGCCGATCCCGTGGTGCGCTAGCCAGCGCTCGGCCTCGAGCGCGGCCATGCACCCGGTCGCCGCCGCCGTGATCGCCTGCCTGTAGTAGTCGTCCATGACGTCGCCGGCGGCGAAGACGCCCTCGACGCTGGTCGCCGTCCGCCACGGCTGCGTCTTGATGTAGCCGTTCGGCGTCAGCTCCAGCTGGCCCTGCAGGAACGTCGTGTTCGGCGTGTGCCCGATCGCGACGAAGAGCCCGCCGACCTCGATCTCCGACATCTCGCCCGTGACCGTGTCCTCCAACCGGAGCCCGGAGATCTCGTCGTAGCCGAGCACGTCGACGACGACCTTGTTCCACAGCACCTCGATCTTCGGGTGTGCGAGGACCCGCTCGGCCATGATCCGCGATGCCCGGAACGTGTCGCGCCGGTGGATGACCAGGACCTTCGAGGCGAACTTCGTCAGGTAGAGCGCCTCCTCCATCGCGCTGTCGCCGCCGCCGACCACGGCGAGCACCTTGTCGCGGAAGAAGGGGAGCGCGCCGTCGCACACCGCGCACGCGGAGACGCCGCCGCCAGCCTGCGCCAGCCGCTGCTCGTTCGGCAGCCCGAGCCACTTCGCGTTGGCGCCCGTCGCCACGATCACCGCGCGCGCCAGGACCTCCTCGCCGTAGCTCGGACGGATCACGAACGGCCGCCGCGAGAAGTCGACCGAGACGACCATCTCCGAGACGACGCGCGTGCCGAACCGCAGCGCCTGCGCCCGCATCCTGTCCATCAGCTCAGGGCCGGTGACGCCGTCCGGGAAGCCGGGGAAGTTCTCGACCTCCGTCGTGTTCATCAGCTGGCCGCCGGGGAGCATGGTCTGGATCGGCTCGCCCTCGAAGACCACGGGCGAGAGGTCCGCCCGGGCGGCGTAGATCGCGGCGGTCCAGGCCGCGGGGCCGGATCCGATGATCACAAGGTTCTCTGGGGTCCGTGACGTCATTTCAGATTCTCTGCTCCGAGCGTATCCGATTTCGTGGCGACGGCGGGAGCGTCATCCCGTCGAGCGAATCCGTACTCCCACGCCCCGGTTCCGCGCCTCCGCTCCCGCCCGCGCCTCCGCCCCGGTAGGGTCGCACCCGCGGCGCCGCGCCGCAAGGGCGGGCGGAGCCCACCGCCCGCACGGCCGAGCCCCCCGCCCTCCGCGCCGACCGCGCGCCCCGGGACCGCGGCCCAACGCACGGATACGTGCGCCCCCCTACGACCAACTGGCGCCGGCCATCGCGACGCACTAACTTCGGTATGCTGTGTCCGCTAGCCACCTATGAGCGACTCACGAAGGACCTCCGTGCTTGCCGGTGTCGAACGGCTCCTCGAATCGCTGACGGGTGTGTACTCCGCCCACGTCGTCGCCGGGCCGGAGGGCACGCTGCAGGAGATCCACGTCCTGGCGACGACGGAGCTGCACCCCAAGCAGGTCGTCCGCAACGTCGAATCCGCACTAAGCGCGGGGCTCGGCATCGAGATCGACCGACGGATCGTCAGCGTCGCGCAGGTCAGCCCCGACGCCCTTCCCGCGGCCGAGAGTTTCCACGCCGAGGCGGTGGCGAACATCCCGCACGCGCCGGCCGGGCCGGCCACGCGCCGGCGTTCCGGGGCCCCGGCCGGGCAGTCGTGGACCACGACGCCGGACGCGGCGGCCGAGGGTGCGCGCATCGTCTATCTCGGCTACGACGCCAACATCGACGCCGCGCGCAGGGCGACCTGCACGGTCGCGCTACGTATCGGCTCCGACGAATACACGGGTCGGGGGAACGGGCACGACACGCCGCTCGGCCGTGCGGAAGCGGCCGCGAGAGCCACGTTCGCCGCGCTCGCCGTGCGCCACGGCGAGGATCGGCTCGGCCTCGAGGGCGTCGCGATCGTCACGGCGCACGGTCGGGAGTTCGTCCTCGTCGCCGCGCGCGCGCTCGACGGGCGCCGTCGCGTTTCGCTCACGGGAGCGGCGCACCTGCACAACTCCCCGGAGGAAGCGGCGATCTATGCGTCGCTTCAAGCAACCAACCGCTGGCGCGGGTCCGAATAGGTGAGCGACCCGGTCACCGTCGGCTTCGAGGGCGCACGCGACCTCGAGCGCGAGATCGTCGCCGAGGTCGAACAGATCCCCGGCGTGCTCGCCGCGGCGATCTGGTTGCGCGATCTCCAGCACCTGCGCGAAGCGTTCGTCACCGGCGCCCCCGGCTCGTCGATCGCGGTGCTCCGCACCGCCGTATCAGACCTCCTCTCGCGCCGCGGGCTGATCTTCCGCGCCGAGGACGTACACGTCGCCCTCGTCGACGAAGACGCGATCCCTCTCCCGCTCTGGCGCGGCCGGGGGCTCGTCTTCGATCGCCTCGAGTCGCACCGGGCCGACAACTGGGTCACGTGTTGGGTGCATGTGACGCGGCGCGGGAATCCGGCGGTCGGCGAGGCGCGCGAGGTCGACACGGAGCTGGGGCGAGCCCGCGCGGCGGCGCGTGCGGTGCTCGATGCGGCCGCCAAGACGACCCGCGGGATCACCTTCGGCCTCGAGGGCGTGCACTTCCTGGAGGTCGTCTCTCGCCGCTACGTCCTCGTCTCGGTCGAAGCGGCGTTCGGGCGACGGCTCTCCCACCTGCCCGGCGTCGCGACGATCGACCGCTCGATCGAGGACGCCGCCTGTCTCGCCACGCTCGGCGCGCTCGAGCGCTGGCTCGGGTGGTGAGCCGGGGTGTCCGGGCACGCGTCATTCGGCGCGCGCTGGCCCATCACTCGCCGCGCGCCGGCTCGTCGCTAGTCCTGCGCCGGCGGGCACTCGCTGCGCGCCGGTCCGTTACTCACCCTCCGCCGGCCCGACGTAGCGCCTGACCTCCTCGACGACCCGGCGCGGCTCGACCGGCTTGGCCAGATAGCCGTCGCACCCCACGCGGAGCGCCTTCTCGCGGTCCTCCTCGAGCGCGTGCGCCGTCAACGCGATGATCGGGATGTCGCGCGTGTCTTCCTCCTCTTTCAGCCGCCGCGTCGCCTCCCACCCGTCGATCCTGGGGATCGAGATGTCCATCAGGATGAGGTCCGGATGGTTCTCCCGCGCGCGGGCGATCCCCTCCTCGCCGTCGCGGGCCTCGATCACACCGTACCCCACGTGCTCGAGGATCGTCCGATAAACCATGAGGTTGTCCTCATTGTCCTCGACGATCAGGATCGTCTTGCCGTTCTCCATCGTCGCATCGGGTGAGGGTGACTCAGGCCGGAGGCAATGACGACGGCGACTTTTCAGGATTCGTGCCAGGTCGGCTCTCCAGGAGGTGCAGCGCGCCGTGGCAATGCGAGATGGTCCCGACGAGGAAGCGGGCGACCCGGTCGCGTGCCGGACCGTCCACGCACTCCGCGATCCGGTCGTAGGCGGCACGCACGGCGGCCGCCCGGTAGGCGCCGACGCCGTACGTCACGTGGTGGCAGTGGAAGAGGTGTATCTGGTCGACCGGCTGGCCGGCCTCCTCGAGCACCGTCGCGAGGCCACGCACGGTCCGGTCCAGATCCCAGTGGCGCGGGCCGCTGGTGGCCGGGCAGACCGCTGGCTCGATGCAGTGGACGGGACACATCCAGTCGGCGTGCGACACGAGGAGCGGGCCGCCGGCCGACTGGCGTTCGAAAGGAGTGCCCGGGAAGCGACGGAACGGCTCGAGGCGCCACTCCCGGTCGGGCCGTTCGCCCCGGAAGCGATCGAGCAGCCAGGCGAGCGCGAGGTGAGGCGTGAAGGGCGACGGGACGAACCGGTCTTCGGCCGCGGCGTCGAGCGAGGCGAGGTACGGGCGCAGGAAATCGTCCCACTCGGCTTGCACGAAGCGGAGCGCCGGAGACGGCCCGACCTCTCGCCGAGCCCGCGGCCACTCGTTACGGTCGACGACGACGACCTCGTCGATCGCGAACGCGCCGGCGTCCCGGGCGCGCAACAGCTGCCTGGCGTAGAAGCTACCGTAGCAGCCCCCGCCCAGGATGACGAACCTCATGTCTACCGCGTTCCTTCGAGCACCTACGTCCCCGACGTCTCCACCATCGCGGGCTCGCGATCCTTGAAGACCTTGAGGTTCGTCGAATGGCCCGGGTTGACCCGCGCCTTGGGATCGATGTGGTGAACGGCGTAGTTGACGGCGATCGCCGCCTCGGCGAAGCCTGTCGCGATCAGCTCGAGCTTCCCCTCGTACGTCACGATGTCGCCGGCGGCGAAGACACCGGGGATGTTGGTCTCCATCGTCTGGCTGACCCTGATCGAATTCCGCTCGAGCTCGAGGCCCCAGGTCGCGATCGGGCCGAGGTCCGGCTTGAAGCCGATGAGCGCGAGGACCGCGTCGACCTCGAACGTCTGCTCCTCGTCCGTCCGGTTGTCGAAGACCGTCGCCGCGCAGACGCCTTCCTCGCCGTGGATCTCGCGCAGCTCGCGGTGCGTGAGGAGCTCGACCTTGCCCTGATCGACCGCCTCGCGCAGCAGCGCCATCGAGTGCGCGTGGGCGCGGAACCCCTCGCGCCGGTGGATCAGGATCAGCCGCTCCGTGCGATCCTTGAGGTTGAGCGCCCAGTCGACCGCCGAATCGCCGCCGCCGACGATGAGTACGCGCTTCCCGTCGTACTCCGACGGGTCTTTGACGTGGTAGCTCACCCCGCGCCCGAGCAGCCGCTCGTAGCCGGGGCATTCGAGCGTCCGGGGCGAGAAGGCGCCCTTCCCCGCGGCGATCACGACCGCCTTCGTCGGGTAGGCCGCCTTGTTCGTCGTGAGGACGAAGCCGTCGTCCTGGCGGTGGAGCTCCTGGACCTGCTCCTCGAGCCGCACGTCCACGCCGAACTGCGTGCCCTGCTCGATCATGTTGGCCACCAGATCGCGCGCCAGGATCTGCGGGAAGCCGCCGACGTCGTAGATGTACTTCTCGGGATAGAGCGCGGCGAGCTGGCCGCCCAGCTCGGGGAGCGAGTCGATGATGCGCGCGCTCACGCCGCGCAGTCCGGCGTAGAAAGCGGCGAAAAGGCCGGTCGGCCCGCCGCCTATGATCGTGATGTCCTTCGGCTCGGCGTAATTCACGTCGTCTCGTCCGATTGCGATGGTGGCCTTCGTCGGCCGCGTCACATACGCGGAGTACCCGGCGCGGCAAGCTATGGTGCCGGTTCCCCGCCCCGCAAGCTCCGGATCCCCGCGTACGTGTAGTCGACAATGGCGACGACCGCGGCCGCTCCGACCACGCCGACCAGGACCGGCGCCCAGCCCGGGAACAGCAGGAGGACGAGGATCGCCACGATCTGGAGCGTCGTCACCACCTTCCCGCTCTGACGCGACTGGAATCGGAGCGGCATGCCTATGGCAAGCGCGAGGAAGAACGCGATGGAGACGTAGATGTCGCGGGCCAGGAGCACGAGAAGCTGCCACACCTGGAGCTCGCCCGTTCGCACGAAGCCGAAGAGCGCCGCGAAGACGAACGTCTTGTCGGCGATCGGGTCCAGCAGCTCGCCGATCCGGGTCCGAGCGCCCGTGCGACGGGCGAGCCAGCCGTCGATCCCGTCGCTGATCCCCGCGACGAGCGCGATCCCGCTCCGCACGGTGACGGAGTCGGCCAGAACGAACAGCGCGGCCAACGGGAACCTCAGCAACGAGATGGCGTTCGGCCAGGAGAGAAGGCGCTCGCCGCGCCCCGCGCTCGTCGATCTCACACCCTCACACCGGTTGCACTTCCGTGGCCCGCGCGGCCGGGCTCACGGCCGCCGACTCGGCTCCCGTCGACGCTTCGCCCAGATACGCCGCCGACGCGCGGTACCGCTCGAACGCCCGCTGACCCAGCAGCTTCACCAGCACCGCCGCCGGCACGGCGAGCAGCATCCCGACGAAGCCGAGGAAGAACCCGCCGACCGCCAGGGCGAGGATCACCCAGACGGGGTGGAGCCCGACCGACCCGCCGACGATCCGCGGGCCGAGCACCATCGAGTCGATGACCTGCACCACGGCGAACACGATGGCGACCTTCACCAGGGATGCCAGGATGCTCCCGCTCAGCAGCGCGATCAGGATGGCCGGCACCAGGCTGACCGCGAGGCCGAGGTACGGCACCAGGTTGAACACGCCGGCGACCGCGCCGACCAGACCGCCGTACGGCAGCCCGACGATCCAGAAGCCCAAACCCGTCAGGATCCCGACCGTGGCGGCGGCCGTGAGCTGCCCGCGCAGGTATCGTGCGAGCAGGCGGTCGTACTCCCTCATGAAGCCCAGCCATTGGTCGCGCTTCGGGTGCGGGACCAGGTCGGCGACCCAGCGGGAGATCCGGTCGTAATCGCGCAGCAGGTAGAACGTCAGGATCGGCGTCAGCACCACGTAGCCGAAGATGGCGAAGAGCGCGCCGATCCCGCGGCCGATCCCGAGCACGGCGGCCCACCCCTGCCGCGCGATCGCCTCCTGCCGCTGCTGCAGGAACGCAATGACCTGATCCGCCTGCAGATTGCGCAGCGGCGCGAGGAGTTCTTCTTCGCGGACGAACGGCAGGTCGATGCCGAGGACCCACCCCCGGGCGTCGCGTGCCCACGCCTCGAGCCGCCTCAGCGCATCGGGCGCACGCCCGATCAGGGCCTCGACCTGGTCGGCCAGCGCCGGCAGGCCGAGGATCAAGCCGAGCGCGATCAGCCCGAACGCCGGGAGCCCCAGGATCATGACCGCGAGGCCGCGCGGCACGCGCCACCGCTCGATCGCGTCGACCAGCGGGTCGAAGATGTAGGCGAGGGCCAGAGCGAGCACGAACGGCGCGAGGAGCGAGCCGACCGTCTCCAGCAGCCAGAGCAGCGCCAGCGCCCAGACGCCGATCACGATCCTGGTGTGACGGCGATCGCCGGAGAACGGCGAAAGGAGGAGCATCAACAGGAAGAGCAACACGATGGGCGTGAGCACGACCCGCACGCTGAACAGAAACACGCCCAGCACCATCAGCACCGCGGCCGCGTACGCCCAGCGCCAATCGACCCCACGTTCCGATCGCAGCATCGCTCTCCTCCGATCACCGCATCCGACGGCGGTCCGTCGGCGCGCCCCGCGTCACCCGGCGGTATCCGACGTGACGACCGGCACCGCGCGCGCCGCCGCGCGCAGGACCTCGCGCGCGTTCTCGTACGTGATCATGCGGATCGCCTCGTCCGGCGGGAGCCAGACGCATTCCGTGATCCCTTCTTCGAGCTGCGGCCGCGGCTCGCCCGCGACCGATTCGACGAGGTAGAAGTGGCAGTACTTGTGGATGAGTCGACCGCGGTTGCGGAAGTACCAATCGATCGTCGGCAGCTCGCACTCCGCGCGCAGCTCGTCCAGCCCGGTCTCCTCCTTGATCTCGCGCAACGCCGCCTGCTCGGGCGTCTCCTCCCCCTCCACGTGTCCCTTCGGGAGCCCCCAGTTCTCGTACGGGTCACGGATCAGCAGGAAAACGACTCCATCCTCGCTGCGACGGAACACCACGCCGCCCGCGCTCGTCTCGACGCGCGCGCGCGTGCGCCCGCCGCTCCGGCGGCCGTTCCCTCCAGCGCGTTCCCTGCCTCGTCCCCGTCTAGCCACGAATCAGTTGCTCGACGATCTGAACCGCATTCGTCGCGGCGCCCTTTCGCAGGTTGTCCGCGACGATCCACAGATGTATCACGTTCGGCAGGTCCCGGTCGAGACGGACGCGCCCCACGTAGACGCAGTCCGCGCCCGCCGCGTCGCACGGCAGCGGGTCGCGCCCCATGTCCGCGAGCCGGAGCCCCGGCATCGCAGCGAGCGCGCGCTCGACCTCGTCCCGCCCTGCCGGCCGGCGAGTCTCCACCGTCGCCGCGACGGCATGGCCGACGCGGACCGGGACCCGCACGCACGTCGCAGCGACCGGCAACTCCGGCTCCTCGAGGATCTTCCGGCTCTCCTGCCGGATCTTCTCCTCCTCCTCGTTCCACCCCTCCTCGTCGCGCGGGCCGATCGACGGGATTACGTTCCCCGCGATCGCCGCCCCGAATGGCGACGAATCCGCGGCCCCGCCCGCGAGCTCCGCCTCGAGCGCCGCGATCCCTTTCTGACCCGCGCCCGACACCGACTGGTACGTGCTCACCACCACGCGTGCGAGCCCGGCCACCCGACGGATCGCCTCGAGCGCGAGCACGAGCTGGATCGTCACGCAGTTCGGGTTCGCGATGATCCCGAGCGGCCGGTCCGCGATTCGTCGGGCGTTGATCTCCGGCACGACGAGCGGCACCTCGGGATGCATCCGCCAGGCCGACGAATTGTCGACGACGACGGCGCCCTCCTCCGCCGCACGCGGCGCCCACTCTCGGCTCCGCGAGGCGCCGGCCGAGAAGAGGGCGACGTCGCACCCGCGGAACGCGCCAGGCGCAGGCGCGCGCACCGTCCATTCGCGGCCGCGCCATTCCACCTTCGTCCCGGCCGAGCGCTCCGAGGCGAGCGGCACGATCTCGTCGATCGGCAGCGCCCGCTCCTCGAGCACCCGCAGCATCGTCCGCCCGACGGCGCCCGTTGCGCCCAGGATCGCGACCCTCAACTCTTCGCCTCCCCGAGGCCGAACGCCTCGTGCAGCGCGCGCACCGCGCGATCCTCGTGTTCGGCGTCGATCAGCAGCGCGATCGAGATCGCCGACGTCGACAGCCCGTGCACCTCGATCCCCTCGCCGAGCAGCGCCTCGAACGCTCGGGCGTACACGCCCGGGCGGCCGTGCATCCCGGTCCCGACCAGCGCCACGCGCGCGAGCCGGTCCTGCACGTCCAGCCCCTCGCCGCCGAGCTCCGCGATCATCGCCGTGCACAGCTCACGCGCCTCGGCGAGCACGTCCTCCTTGACCGAGAGCTGCAGCTGCCGCCGGCCGTCCGGGCGGTCCGACTGCGCGACCATGTCCACGCTGACGCCGGCGTTCGCCAAGCGGCTCAGCACCGCCGACGTCGAACGCATCCCATCCGGCAACCCCCGGAGCACCAGCCGGGCGAAACCCTTCTGGGAGGCCAGGCCGGTCAAGACGAGTTCTTCCAATCGCCGCTCCTTCCGCGTGATGAAGGTGCCGCCATCGCCATCTTCCCGAAACGACGACAGCACTCGGATCGGCACCCCGTACCGCGCGCCGATCTCGACCGCGCGCGGATGCATCACCTGGGCGCCCGAGCAGGCCAGCTCCAGGATCTCCTCGTAATCGACCCGGTCGAGGCGACGCGCCGTCGATACGCGGCGCGGGTCGGCCGTGTAGACACCGTCCACGTCCGTGTAGATGTCGCAGCGGTCGGCGCCCAGCGCCGCGGCCAGCGCCACGGCCGTCGTGTCCGAGCCGCCGCGCCCGAGCGTCGTCACCTCACGGTTCGGGCTCACGCCCTGGAACCCGGCGACGATCACGATCCGGCCCGCCTCCAGCGCTTCACGCACCCGCGTCGCCCGCACCTCCAGGATCCGCGCGCCCGTGTGCGTCGCATCCGTCAGGATCGCCGCCTGCGACCCCGTGAAGCTGATCGCCTCCGCGCCCGCCTCACGGATCGCCATCGCGAGCAGCGCCATCGCAATCCGCTCGCCCGCCGTGAGCAGCATGTCCAGCTCGCGCGGGTGGCGGCGACGTGGATCCGGCGACACCTTGCGGGCCAGCTCCATGAGCTCGTCGGTCGTGTCCCCCATCGCCGAGACCACGACGACGATGTCGTGTCCCGCGCGGCGCTCCCGCACGACCCGCCTCGCGACCGCCTCGATCCGCTCCGGCGTCCCCACCGACGTGCCGCCGAACTTCAGTACCAGCTTCGCCACACGCGCGATCCCTGCAATTTTCCGTCCCGTGCGTGCCCCGAGGCCGACGCGCGCGGCTCGAGGCCGTCGGACGCCGCCCTAGAAGATCTCCAGTTTGATGTACTTCCGCGGATTCTCCTGGATGTCCTTGAGGAGCGCCTGCAGGATCGCGTTCGTGCGGAGCAGGTCCGCGTACAGCGTCGAATCCTGCAACAGCAGCCCCAGACTCCCCTCGCCCGCCTGCAGCCGCGCCGCGATCGCGCCCATCGCCTGCATCGCGCTGTCCGCACGGAACGCGATCGCGCGGAACTCCGCGCTCGCGCGCAGCAGCTCCATGCTCAGCGAATCGAACTTCGCTGACGCGCTGGCCACGTTCCCCACGATCGCCGCGATCTCGCCATTCGCAACCGCGGAGTCGACCTGCTCCATCGTGCGCCGCACCGCGAACGCGGCTTCGCTCAACGTCGCCGTCGTTTCGTTGAGCCTCCGCGCGACCTCCTCGACCGCCTCCTGCTGCGTGGCCACGAGACCGGTCAGCCGCTCGCTCACGATCTGGATGTTCTCGATCGCCTGGCGAATGTTCTCCGCCGTCTGTTCCGTGAACGCGGTCTCGACCCGGTCGGTCAGCACGGCAAGGTTGCCCGCGATCTCGTCCGCGACCGCCGTGAGGCGCGAGATGTCGGGCAGCGAGTACCCCGGCAGGACGCCCGGCTCGGCCGATTCGGCGAACGCGTACCTCGGGAACTGCGCCCGCGGATGGATCTCGGCCTGCCAATCGCCGAAGAGCGACTCGGGCGACAGGATCACGACCGGATCCTCCGGAAGCGGCGCGTCGCGGTCGATACGCATCTTCACCAGGACGCCGTCGCCGCCGCGCTCGAACGAGATCTCCTCGACCCGGCCGATCGGCACGCCGCGCAGCTTGACCGTGTTGCCAACCAGCAACTGGCCGACCTCGCGGAACCGCGCCTCGAGCTCGATCTCCTCCCGGCCGAAGCCCGAGCCCTTCAGCCAGAGCGTGCCGACGACGATCACGACGATCCCGGCCAGGATCGCCGCGCCGACGACCACGTCCGTTCGCTTCTTCACACGACCTCCTGGGCGAGCTCGGGGCGCCCTTCGATGAACGCCCGCACGATCGGGTCCTCGGAGCTCCGCACTTCATCCGGCGTGCCCGTGAACCGGACCCTCCCGTCGTGCAGGAACGCGATCCGGTCCGCGATCCGGAGCGCGCTCTCCATGTTGTGCGTCACGACCAGGCTCGTCACCCCGAGCTCGCGGTCCAGCTTCAGGATCAGGCGATCGATCACCGCCGTCGTCACCGGGTCGAGCCCCGTCGTCGGCTCGTCGTAGAGCACGTACCGCGGCCGCGTCGCGATCGCTCGCGCCAGCCCGACCCGCTTGCGCTGCCCGCCCGAGAGCTGCCCCGGCAGCCGTGCGCCGTACCCCTCGAGCTCGACCAGCCGCAGCGATTCCTCGACCCGCTCGCGGATCTGCGCCTCCGTCATCCCCGGCACGCGGCGCAACCCCATCGCCACGTTCTCCTCGACCGTCATCGAGTCGAAGAGTGCGGCGAACTGGAAGACGTACCCGACCTGCCGGCGGAGCGCGTACAGCTCTTCGCGCCGGAGCGCGCCGACGTCCTGCCCGTCGACGAACACGGCGCCGGAGTCCGGCTTCAGCAGCCCCACGATCGTCTTGAGGAGGACCGACTTCCCCGAGCCGGAGAACCCGATGATGGCGACGGTCTCACCGGCATCGACGTCGAGCGTGACCCCGTCCAGGACGACGCGCGCGCCGAACGACTTCCTGACCTCCCAGATCCGGATGCTCACAGCAGCACCGCCGCCCAGAACGCGTCGAGCACCAGGATCAGCATGCTGCTCAGGACCACGGCCTGCGTCGTGGCGCGCCCCACGGCCGCCGCGCCGCCCGCCGCGCCGAACCCGGAGAAGCACCCCACCAGCGTGACGACCAGCCCGAACGACGTCGCCTTGACCAGCGAATAACGCACGTCGAACGTGTCGAAGAAGAGCCGCACGCCCCGCACGAATTCCGGCGTCGAGAGGTCGAGCAGGTTGATCGACGTGATCCAGCCGGCCGCGATCCCTACCGCGTCCGCGAACGCGACCACGATCGGGAACATGACGACGCCCGCCAGCACCCGCGGCACGACCAGGTAGGCGACCGGGTCGTACGCCAGCGTTTCCAGCGCGTCGATCTGCTCCGTCACCCGCATCGTCCCGATCTCGGAAGCGATGTTCGCGCCGACTCGCCCCGCCAGCGCCAGCCCGGTGAGCACCGGACCCAGCTCGAGGATCATGGTCTTGGCGACCAGCGCGCCGACGAAGTAGAGCGGAACCGCGCCCGTGAACGTGTACGACGCCTGGAGGGCCAGGACGATGCCGGTGAAGGCCGCGATGAAGACCGCGATCGGGATGGATTCGACCCCGAGGCGCGCCATCTGCTCGATCAGTTGGCGGCCCCAGGTCCCGGTGTCGGACAGGGCCCGGACCGCGCTCGCCGTGAACCGCCCGAACCGCCCGAACCCCGCCGACAGTTCAAGCGCGGAACGTCCGACCCACGCGAGAGGCGCGCTCCAAAGCCCGTTCATGGGTTTAAGATAGCGCGCGTGCGGGAAGGGTGTCTAGGTGGGAAGGCGGGGGTGGGGGTGGGGGGTGGGGTGTCAGGTGGCGGGTGTCAGGTGGCGGGTGGCAGGGCTCGGGGCTCGGGGCTCAGGGCTCGGGGCTCGGGGCTCAGGGCTTGGGCGGCGAGCCTTCCGTCTCCACTCCAGTCGCCGCGGGCGCCCGCGAGCCGCGCCGTTCGTCCGCACCCCGAGCGCCGGCGGCGTCCGCGAGCGGCTCGGGCGGTGGGCCGCGCGCTTGGGCGCCGACCGCATGCGGCCGGCCGAGCGTCGCCGGATCCGTCCCAATCCGCTATTGCATCTCCATGTTCGGATGGGACGGGCGCTGCCCCATTGACAGGCGCAACTCCGCTTCCGGAACTACGTTACATCCTGCCGCCACAACCCATCGCGCTCTGTCTGCAGGAAGTGTTGGTCCCGGGTCGGCGGCGCCCTGGCCGTGCTGCTCGTCCGCCTCGCGAACGCCGGCTGCGGTCCCTTCCGGCTAGCCGCCGCAGTCCCCAAACGCACAACCATCGCCGTTTCGCGCACGGTTGATCGATTCGGTCATCTATAGGCACCGAATCGCACGATCATCTCGGGCGGGCGGCTTTCGTTGTGCGATTCGGTGCCGTATA
>CALBZE010000031.1 GCA_937889645.1 uncultured bacterium | reverse complement strand
CGGTCCTGCGCCTCGCGGGTGATCCCGTTCTCCTTCGCCATCCGCTCGGCGCTCTCGCCCATCGTCTCGCCCGTGGACGGCTCGGCGATCGCCGGCGTCGTTGGCACCAGCTCCTTCGGCTTCATCCCCGCGAACGCCTTGACCCGCTGCCCCATCGTCTTCGCCCGCGAGGCGGCGACCAGCCGGTCGCGCAACGGGCGGGAGACGAGCAGCGGCACGTCCGTCAGCGATTCCGCGCCGCCCGCGATCACCACGTCCGCGTACCCGCGGGCGATCGAGTCCGCCGCCGACGTGATCGCCTGGTTGGCCGACGCGCACGCGCGCGAGACGGTGTACGCGGGCGCGCGCGCCGGAATCCCTGCGCCGAGCTGGACCTCGCGCGCGATGTTCGGGGCCAGGACCGAATGGACGACCGTGCCGTAGACCACCTCGTCGACCTCGGCAGGATCCAGCTCGGTGCGGGCGATGAGCTCGCGCACCGCCGCGATCCCCATGTCGATCGCCGTCATCTGCTTGAACGCGGTGCCCGCCTTCAGGAACGGGGTGCGGCACCCGTCGATGATCGCCACCCGGCGGCCGATCCAGCCGTTGCCCATGGTCGTCTCCTCCGAGTCGAACAGTGTTCGGTGGAAGTGTGGAGTACCCCGCGCCGGCGCGCAAGCTCCTGGCCGATGTGCCCCGGGGCGCGGGGGTTCGCCCGGTCGACCCGTGCGCCCGGGTCCGGCATGGGTCCCGTGCGGTTGGCCGGCCGTGGGGTTGCGGCCCGGGCGCCTGGCCTGCCTCTTGACCGCGGTTTCGAAACCGGAGGCGGAATGGAGTTTCGACGGGCAGAGCCAACGGACACGCGGGCGCTCGCCGCGTTCTGGACTGAAGCGTTCCCGGGCCGGCGCACGCTGGCCGACCGCGTCCGGCAGCTGGAGACCGGCGTGCCGTACGGTGGGATCGGGAGCGCGGTCATAGCCGAGGAGCGGGGCCGGCTCGTCGGCGCGTTCCGCGCCTACGCGATGCAGGAGCACCTGGGCGGCGCGACCGTGCCTATGCTGGGGCTCGCCGCGGTGGCGACGGCGCCGGATGCGCGTCGTCGGGGCGTGGGCCGCGCCCTGTGCCGGGAGGCGATGCGCCTCGGCCGGGAACGCGGGGACGTCGTGAGCGTGCTCTACGCGGCGCGGCCGACGTTCTACCGGGCGCTGGGGTGGGGGCTGGTCGGCGAGCTGCACGCGTACCGCTTCGCGCCGGATGCGCTGCCGGAGTACGAGGAAGCGGCGCACGTGCGCCCGGCGGGCGCGGGCGACCGGGGCCGGATCGAGGCGTGTTACGCCCGGGTCGCCGCGCGGTCGAACGGGCCGATCGAGCGAGGGCCGGACGCGTGGGAGTTCCACCTGGGCGTGCCGGGCGTGGAAGCCGTCGTGTACGAGGCGGAGGGCGAAGTCCTGGGATACGCGCTCGTGCGGTTCGGCGGGGTGCGGGCGGGCGAGCGGCCGGGCACGCGGGACGGCGCGAAGGAGAGCGTGGGGGGCGGCGCGCGGCCGAGAGCCGCGCGCGAGCTGCGCGTGCGCGAGCTGGTCGCCGAGGACGAGGCGGCACGGCGCGGGCTGCTCGGCTGGCTGGCCGCGCAGCGCGATCGAGTCGCCACGATCCGGTACGACGCCCGGCCCGACGAACGCCTGGACCTCCTCCTGCGCGACCCGCGGGCCCCGGGCGCCGGCCGGGCCCGCGCGCTCTGGTTCCCGACCGCGCGCCGGATCCGCGGGCCGATGTTGCGGGTCCTGGACGTCCCGGCCGCGCTGGCCGCAAGACGCCGCTGGGGGCGCGAACGCGGGATCGCGCTCGCGCTCGAGATCGTCGTGCACGACGACGTCGTCCCCGAGAACCGCGGCCCGTGGGAGGTCGTGATCGAGGACGACGGCGCGCACGTGCACCCGCGCGGCGCCGCGACCGGCTACGACGCCCGCCTTGAGCTGGACGCGGCGACGTTCGCGCAGATCTACGCGGGCGAGTTCGAGCCCTCGACCGCCGCCCGTCTCGGGCTGGCCCGCATCGACGGCGCGGCCGACGCGCTCGACCGGGTCTTCGCGCCCGAGTCGCCTTTCTGGTTGCTCGACGAGTTCTGAGGCGGGCCAGGCTTCAGCAGGGCGAAGACGCCGCGGCGGTCGCGAACGCGACGCGGTGCGTCTCCCCGTCTCGGGTCACCCTGAGGCCCAGCGGCGCGCCGCCGAGCGCGCCGTCGGGCACGGGCATGACGACCTCTTCGAGCCCGGGCGAGGTCGCCGGATCGTGCACCGCCCAATTCCCCGCCTCGTCGCGGAAGTTGAAGCAGTAGACCCGGTCGGGGACGACGCGCCCACTCTCGAGAAGCGGTGCCAGGTCGAACACGAGCCAGGCCCGGTCGACGCAGCGGACCGGGTCGCCGACGTCGCCGCCGTCCCAGCTCCCGTGCACCATGGCCGCGCCCGAGCACGCCTTGGGGAGCCGCTCGGCGTAGCGGTAGTAGACGCGCGTCCCGAGGGCGCGCAGCCAGTCGGCGAGGCGGTTCGAGGCGACGTCGGCTGCCGGGGACGCGGCGTTCTCAGGCGTCGTCGGACCCATCGCAGCCTGGCCGGCGTCCTGGGCCGCCGACGCGGCTGGCTCATCGGCCACGAGCGGCGGCAGCGTACGGACCGCGCCGGCGCTCGCCTCGAGCCGCGCGCCGGTGCCGAGGCCGAGGGTGCCCAGCGTGTTGGCGCCGACGCGATACCCGAGCCCGCCGACGACCATCCCCACGACGAACATCCCGACGATCCGCAGCGTGCGGAGCCGGCGCGAGCGGCGCAGCCAGCCGCGGCGCGCCGGCGCCGCGGGCGACGCAGTCGCCTCCTCGGCCGCCGCCTGCTTCCGCGCCCGCGACCCCTGCGTCGACCCCGCCACCGCCTCGGCCGCCTTCTTCGCGGCCGACTCGATCCGGCGCGAGTTGACCACCATCGAGATCATCGCAGCGGTCATCGAGAACGTACCGACGATGAACGCGGAGATGATCTGATCTCGCTCCCACCAGGCCTGCATGGACACCACTCCTGTGTGCGAGGGTGCGCGGCACCGGTCCGGCGGCGTGCCTCACGCCGCAATGTCGACCGGCCGCGTCGCTTCGGACCAAGATCGATGCCGTGTGAACGGGAACGCCCCCGGAATCGGGGTGGGGAGGGTCGTGCCGCGCCCCGGATCGGCAAGGGCGCGGCGCGGTCCCAATCAACACGGAGGGCGCGGGGAAGTCAAGGGCACGGGCGATCGTTGACCTTGACCTATCCGGGGTGGTGGTATACAGTGCACCTCGGCATCGCTCTGCGTCATCCCGCCCGGAGGCAGCACGATGCATTCCTGTGTCCGCTCACGCTGGGTCGTCGCAGCCTGGCTGACGCTCGGAACCGCCGCGTGCGGCGCGGGCGACCGCGCCGTAGCGCGCCCGACGGCAGGCTGGAAATGCTGATCCGGCGCGCCGTCGAACCGCGGCGGGTGACGCCCGCGGACGCGAGCGCCGCCCGGGAAGCGATCCGCCGGACGGCGTCGGACACGTTTCGGGAGATTTTCGAGCGGCTGTTCCCGAACACGCCGGTTCCGGATGTCATGCCGGCGTACATGGATCTGCGCGCCGACATCGCGGGGAACCTGTGGGTCGAAGAATATCGCAGCCCCGCCGACCGCCACCCGCCTCGCTGGACCGTCTTCGACGCCTCGCTGAGCGCGTCGTCGCCCGGGTGGCCTGACACCCGGAGAAAGATCATGCGTGATCGTGGATTTTCTCGTGGGATCGCCGCGGTGCTGCTGGCGGTCTGGACCGCCGCGTGCGGCGCGGGAGAGCGCACCGGTGCCCGCGCCGTCGTCCGCGACAGCGCGGGGATCGCCATCGTCGAGAACACGTCCCCGCTGTGGCGAGAGGGCGAAGCCTGGCGACTCACCGACGAACCGGTGATCCACATCGGCGTGGTGGAGGGAGACCCCGAGTACCAGCTGCACCGGGTGGCGGGCGTCGTGCGCCTCGACGACGGCCGGATCGCCGTCGCGAACGGCGGCACCAGAGAGATCCGCTTCTACGATCCTTCCGGCCGTTTCGTATCGTCGACCGGCCAGGCGGGCGACGGGCCCGGCGAGTTCAGGAACCTGGGCACGTTCTTCCGGCTCGGCGATTCCCTCGTCGCCTACGACCACCAGTTGCGCAGGGTGTCCATCTTCGACGACCGGGGGACGTTCGCCCGGTCCTTCCCCCTCGAGGCGCAGGGCCGCTCCGGGCTGTACCCGATCGGCGTGCTGGGAGACCGGACGTTGCTGGTGTCGAGCTACGTGGTCTTCATGCCGGGCGAAGCGAAGCCCGGAGTGAGTCGCGACTCCGTCGTCTACTTCCGGTACGACCTCGACCGGGCCGCGGTCGACTCCATCGGACGGTTCGCCGTCAACGAATTCCTGGTACAGGCGAACGAGCGAGGCATGTCCGTACAGCCTCTCCCCTTCGGCATGCGTGCGTCCACGAGCGCCCACGACCGAGGCTTCTTCTACGGGACTTCGGAGCGCTACGAGATCGGGAAGTACTCGGCCGACGGCGCGCTCGAGATGCTGATCCGCCGCGCCGTGGCGCCGCGGCGGTTGACCTCGGCGGACATTGACGCATACAGGGAGGAGCTCCTCGCCCAAGCGGGAGAGGCGGGCCGGCAGGAAGTGGAGCGGCACGTGGCGGAAACGCCGTTCCCGGAAACGATGCCCGCGTTCGGCGAGCTCCGGGTCGACGTGGAAGGCAACCTCTGGGTCGCGGAGTTCCTCAGCCCGGCTGACCGCCACCCGCCGCGCTGGACGATCTTCGCCCCCGACGGTCAGATGCTCGGGACGGTGGAAACGCCCGACCGATTCGACATCCACGAGATCGGGAGGGACTACGTGCTGGGCGTGTGGATCGACGAGTTCGACGTCGAGCACGTCCGGGTCTACGGGCTGATCAAGCCCTGACCAGCCCGCCGTCGCCCGGGCTCGATCCGGGTGGCGCGCCTCCGGCCGGGCCGCGCACAGTCCGCTTGCGCCCGGTCGGACTGCGGCCGGTCAGACCGCGCGCAGCCGAGGCGCGCCCAGTCGGGCCGCGCCCGGTCAGACGGACTTCAGCGCCTCGGTGAGCGCGTTCCAGCCGAGGAGCGCGCACTTGACGCGCACGGGGAACCGGCTGACGCCGGCGAGCGCGCGGAGGTCGCCGAGCGACTTGTCGCGCGCGGCGTCGGCGTCGCCGTGCATCATCCGTGTGAAGCGCTCGGCGAGCGCCTGCGCCTCCTCGACCGTCTTCCCCTTGAGGAGCTGGGTCATCATCGACGCCGACGACTGCGAGATCGAGCAGCCGTCGCCGAGGAACTTCGCGTCCGCGATCCGCCCCTCCTCGACGAGAAGCTGCAGGCGAATCTGGTCGCCGCAGGTGGGGTTGTTGAGGTGCGCCTCGGCGTTCGCCCCCTCCAGCTCGCCGCGGTTGCGCGGGCGCTTGTAGTGGTCGAGGATCAGCTCCTGGTATAGCGAGCCGAGCTGCGGGGTCGAACGGTCGATTTCCATGATCTGCGTCTCTGTCGGCGGTTTCGGGCCGGCCGTCACCCGAAGATCCGCCGCGCGGTCTCCAGCCCTTCGGCCAGCCGGTCCAGCTCTTCCGTCGTGTTGTAGACCCAGCACGAGGCGCGGGTCGTGGCCGGCACGCCGAGCCGCCGCATGAGCGGCTGCGTGCAGTGGTGGCCCGCCCGCACGGCGATCCCCTCGGCGTCCAGGATCGTGGCGACATCGTGCGGGTGCACGCCGTCGAGCGCGAAGGAGAAGACCGCGGTCCGCTCGGCCGGGTCCTTCGGGCCGAAGAGACGGAGCCCCTCGACCGCGCCGAGTCGCTCCATGCCGTAGCGGATCAGCGCCTGCTCGTGCGCGGCGACGCGGTCGTGGCCGATCGATTCGATCCACTCGGCCGCCGCGGCGAGCCCGATCGCGCCGGCGACGTTGGGCGTGCCCGCCTCGAATTTGTGGGGGAGCGCGGCCCATGTCGAGCGTTCGAGCTCGACGACGTCGATCATGTCGCCGCCGCCCTGGTACGGCGGCATCGCCTCGAGCAGCTCGCGCCGCGCCCACAGCACGCCGATCCCCATCGGCCCGCCCATCTTGTGGCCGCTCAGCGCGTAGAAGTCGCAGCCGAGCGCCTGGACGTCGATCTTCGCGTGCGGCGCGGCCTGGGCGCCGTCGATCAGTACCTTCGCGCCGACCGCGTGCGCGCGTTCGATGATCTCGCGGACCGGGTTGACCGTGCCGATCGCGTTCGAGACGTGCCCGACGGCGACCAGCCGGGTCCGCTCCGAGAGGAGCGCGTCGAGCTGGTCGAGCCGGAGCCGCCCCTCATCGTCGATGTCCACGTAGCGCAGCTTCGCGCCCGTCCGCTCGGCGACGAGCTGCCACGGCACCAGGTTCGAGTGGTGCTCGAGGAGGGTGAGCACGATCTCGTCGCCGGGGCGCAGGTTCGACCATGCCCACGTCATCGCGACCAGGTTGATCGACTCCGTGGTGCCCCGGGTCCAGATCACCTCGGCCGGGTCGGCGGCACCGATGAAGCGCGCCAGCGTCGCCCGCGCGGCCTCGTAACGCTCCGTCGCCCGGCGCGACAGCTCGTACAGCCCGCGGTGCACGTTCGCGTTGTCGCGGACGTAGAAGTCCTCGACCGCGTCCAGCACCGCCCGCGGGCGCTGCGCCGACGCCGCGCTGTCCAAGAAGACCAGCGGGTGCCCGTGCACCCGCTGGTCCAGGGCGGGGAACTGCGCCCGCACCGCGGCGATGTCCAGGATCTCCGGCGACGCGACGGTCAACTCGCCCCCCTTCATCGGACGGCCACCAGGATCTGGCCGTCCTCGACCTTCACCTCGTACGTCTTGACCGGCCGGATCGCGGGGAGCGCGAGCGCGCGGCCGTCGCGCACGTCGAACTTCGCGCCGTGCCACGCGCACACGATCGTGTGCCCCTCCAGCTCCCCGGCCGAGAGCGGGAAGTCCTTGTGCGTGCAGTTGTCCTGGAACGCGTAGATCTCGCCGTCCACGTTCGCGAGGCAGACGCGCACGCCGGCGACCTCGACGCCGAGCACGCTGCCCGGCGCGAGGTCGTCCAGCGACGCCGCCTTCACGAACTCGCCCGCCGCCGCGCTCATGCGATCCGCTCCCCGATCGCGGCGCGCAGCTCCTCGACCACCCCCGGCAGCGGCAGGCGATCCAGGACCTCGCCGAAGAAGCCGAAGATGACCAGCCGCTCGGCCTGCTGACGCGTGAGCCCGCGGCTCATCAGGTAGAACAGCTCTTCCTCGTCGAGCTGCCCGACCGTCGCGCCGTGCGAGCAGCGCACGTCGTCCGCCTCGATCTCGAGGTTCGGCAGCGTGACCGCCTCGGCATCCGGCGAGAGGAGCAGGTTGCGGTTCGTCTGGTACGCGTCCGTGCGCTGCGCCTTCGGGTGCACGCGGATGATCCCGCGGAAGACCGTCTTCGCGCGGTCGTAGAGCGCGCCCTTGTAGAGCAGGTCGCTCGTCGCGTGCGGGACGACGTGGTCCTGCCGCGTGTTGTGGTCGAAGTGCTGGTCGCCCGTCGCGAAGTAGAGCCCGAGCATGTCGCTTCGCGCGCCGGGGCCGGCCAGCCACGCGCCCAGGTCGACGCGCGCCACGCTCGCGCCCAGGTTCACGACCAGCGTGTCCAGGTTCGCGTCGCGCCGGGCGATCGTCTTCTGCATCGCCAGGTGGCGCACGCCCTTCCCCCAGAGCTGCAGCGCGACGTACTGCACGTCCGCGCCGTCGCGCGCGAAGACCTCGACCGCGCCGCACGAGAGCGACGGGCCGTCCAGGTCCGGCGACCGGAACTCGTCGACGTACGCGACGTGGCTCCCCTCGTCCGCGATGATCAGCGTGCGCGGGAGCACCGCGATCCCCGCCCGGTCGATCCACCGGACGACGCGGATCGGCTCCTCGATCCGCACGCCGCGCGGCACGTAGAGGAAGACGCCGCCGGTCCAGAGCGCCGCGTTGAGCGCCGCGAACTTGCCGGCCTCGGCCGGGACCGCCTGCGTCGCCAGGTGCTCGCGCACCAGCTCAGGGTGTTCCCGCGCCGCCGTCGCCAGGTCGAGGAGCAGCACGCCCTTCGCCTTCAGCGACTCGTCAAGCCACGTCTCGACGACCGACGCGTTGACCTGCACCACGCGCCCCGCGGCCGCCTTCCCCTCGAGTTCCGCCCGCGCGCCGGACGCGTCCGCCGCATCGGGCTCGGCCAGGTGGACCTGGTCCAGCGCGAGCTGCGAGACGTCCGTATAGCGCCACTCCTCGAGCTGCGCCGTCGGGAGCGGGGTCTCCTCGTAGACCCGCCAGGCCGCGAGCCGACGCTCGCGCAGCCACTCGGGCTCGCCGTGCGTACGCGCGACCACCGCGTCCCGGTTGAACGCGGCCGTCACGCCCTCTATCGTCTTCGTCAACTCAGCCAACGCTCCCCTCCATCTCCAGCTCGATCAGTCGGTTCAGCTCGACGGCGTACTCGAGCGGCAGCTCCTTGGCGATCGGCTCGATGAAGCCGCGCACGACCATCGCCGCCGCCTCGTCCTCGCTGAGCCCGCGGCTCATCAGGTAGAAGAGCTGCTCCTCGCCGATCTTCGAGACCGACGCCTCGTGACCGACGTTCGCCGTGTGCTCCTCGATCTCGATGTACGGGAACGTGTCCGTGCGCGACGTGTCGTTGATCAGCAGCGCGTCGCACTCGACGTTCGACTTCGCGCCCGTCGCGCCCTCGTAGACCTTGACCAGCCCGCGGTACGAGGCGCGGCCCGTCCCCTTCGAGATCGACTTCGAGATGATCTGCGACGTCGTGTGCGGCGCCGCGTGGATCACCTTCCCGCCCGTGTCCTGGTGCTGGCCGTCGCCCGCGTAGCCGATCGACAGGATCTGGCCGTGCGCGCCCTTCCCGACCAGGTAGCACGACGGGTACTTCATCGTCAGCTTCGAGCCGAGGTTCCCGTCGATCCACTCCATGTGCGCGTCCTCGTGCACCAGCGCCCGCTGCGTCACGAGGTTGTACATGTTCTTCGACCAGTTCTGGATCGTCGTGTACCGGAACCGCGCGCCCTTCTTGACGATGATCTCGATCACGCCCGAGTGGAACGAGTCGGTCGAATAGACCGGCGCCGTGCACCCCTCGATGTAGTGCGCGTGCGACCCCTCGTCCGCGATGATCAGCGTGCGCTCGAACTGGCCGAGCTGCTCCGCGTTCACGCGGAAGTACGCCTGCAGCGGGATCTCGACCTTGACCCCCTTCGGGATGTAGACGAACGAGCCGCCCGACCAGACCGCGGAGTTCAGCGCGGCGAACTTGTTGTCCCCCGGCGGGACGACCGTGCCGAAGTGCTCGCGGAAGAGATCCGGGTAGAGCTTCAACCCGTTCTCGATCGACTCGAAGATGACGCCCTTCTCCTCCCACTCCTGCTTGAGGGAGTGGTAGACCATCTCCGACTCGTACTGCGCGCCCACGCCCGCCAGCACGCGACGCTCCGCCTCCGGGATCCCGAGCCGCTCGAACGTCTCCTTGATCTCCGGCGGCACGTCGTCCCAGGAGTACTGCATCTGCTCGGCGGGCTTGATGTAGTAGTAGAGGTCGTCGAGCACCGCATCGAGCTGCGAGAGGTCGCCGCCCCAGGTGGGCATCGGCTTCGACCGATAGATCTCGAGCGCCTTGAGGCGGAACTGGAGCATCCACTCCGGCTCCTCCTTGTGCGCCGAGATCTGGCGGACGACCTCTTCGTTCAGCCCCCGCTGCGCCTTGAAGACCGGCTTGTCCTTCGTGACGAAGCCGTACTTGTAGGTGTCTAGGCCGAGGCCTTCGATCGTTTCGTTCTGAGGCATGGTTCCTCGCTTGGTAATGACTGTCGGCCCAGCTGGGATCGTGATTGTGGCCGGCCTTCGGCCGGCGGGTACGGCCGCCTCGCGGCGGCGGGTGCCGGCCGCGCTTCGCGCGGCGGGTTTCGGCCGCACTGCGTGCGGCGGGCATCGGCCGCCTTCGGCGGCGGGTGGCCCCTAACGGGGCGGGGCGGCGCCGCCTGGGCGGCGCGGGGTTGCCGGCTCGCTTCGCTCGCCGGCGGGTGGCCGCTTCACGGCGGAGTCCGCCGCCTGCGGCGGCGGGGGCGGCGCGCTACGCGCGCCGCCCCGCGGCCGCCAGGCCGCCCCTCCCGCGCCGGCCGAAGGCCCGGCTCCACCCCCC
>CALBZE010000030.1 GCA_937889645.1 uncultured bacterium | reverse complement strand
CTCCCCGCCGCACGAAGTGCGGCCGCCCCCGCGCGCAAAGCGCGCCCCCAACGCCGCCGCCCTCGCCGGGGCACCCCCGGCACACCCATTGCCCTCCCCGCCGCCACGATGGAAACTCGACCAGCCCTCTCCGTCGTCGTCCCGCTCTTCAACGAGGAAGAATCCCTCGAGCCCCTCGTCGCCGCCGTGCGCGAGGCGCTCGCCAGTATCGAGCGCTGGGAGCTGATCCTCGTCGACGACGGCAGCACCGACGCAACGCCCTCGATCGCGGCGCGCATCTCCGCGGAGGACCCGCGCGTGCGGCTGATCCGGCTAGCCCGCAACTACGGCCAGACGCCCGCGATGCAGGCGGGCTTCGACCACGCCCGCGGCGACATCGTCGTCAGCATGGACGGCGACCTGCAGAACGACCCCGGCGACATCCCGCGACTGATCGAGCGCGTCGGCGAAGGGTACGACCTGGTGGCAGGGTATCGGGAGAAGCGGCAGGACCGGCTGATCACGCGGAAGGTCCCGTCCTGGGTCGCGAACCGCATCATCCGAAACATCACCGGCGTCCAGATCCGGGACAACGGCTGCTCGCTCAAGGCGTATCGCCGCGAGCTGCTCGAGCGGCTGCACCTCTATTCGGACATGCACCGCTTCATCCCCGCCGTCGCCGCGGCGACGGCGGGTGCGCGCATCACGGAGATCCCCGTGCGGCACCATCCGCGGCGCTACGGCACGAGCAAGTACGGCCTCTCACGCGTCGCGAAGGTCCTGGCCGACCTGCTCACGATCAAGATGATCCGTTCGTTCCGCGAGCGGCCGCTCGCGCTCTTCGGCCTCGCCGCCGCGTGCGCGCTTCTGCTCGGCACCGCCTTCGCCGCCGCGACCGTCGTCTCCTGGCTCGAGTTCCAGCAGTATAAGGCGAACGCGATGGTCTTCCCGGCCGTTGCGCTCCTCTGGTTCGGCCTCGCGCTCCACCTGCTCCTCCTGGGGCTCGTGGGCGAGGTCGCGTTGAGGGAGAGGCGACGTCGACGGGCCGAGCATCCGCCCCTCATCCGCGAGGAGGCACGTTGACCATGGACGATACGTTCCTCGAATCCGCCCGCGCCGGCGTCCGCGACCTCTCGGGCGACGGCGTCGACGTCTCCGTCATCATCCCCGTCGCCGAGCGCCCCGAGCCGCTCGATGGCCTCTACGAGGAGTACGCCGCGCCGTTGCGCGATGCGGGCTATCGCTTCAAGTTCATCTTCGCCGTCGAGCCCTGGCGCGCGGATTACCTCCCCGCGCTCCAGCCGCTGCGCGAGCGCGGTGAGCCGATCCGCAGCTTCGTCATGGGGCAGACCGTGGGTGAGTCGGCGCTGCTCAAGGCCGCGGCGTTGGAGGCGCGAGGGGCGATCGTCGTTACGCTGCCGGCTTACCGCCGCGTCGACGCGTCCGTGATTCCCGGTCTGGTGCGGCGCGTCGAGGCCGGCGCAGACGTCGCGCTCGCCTACCGGTGGCCGCGCCGCGACGCATGGGTCAACCGCCTCCAGGGAATGGCGTTCCACGCCATCGTGCGACGCCTCGTCGGCGGCCGCACCCGCGACATCGCCTGCGGCGTGCGCGCCATTCGCCGGGACGTCCTGCGCGGCGTGCCGCTCTACGGCGACTTCCATCGCTTCCTCCCGCTCTTCGCCCGCCGCGAAGGGTACTCGGTCGAGGAGGTCGCCGCTCCGCAGCACGAGCGCGACACGGCGGCGCGCGTCTACCGGCCCGGCGTTTATCTGCGCCGACTGATCGACCTGCTGAACCTCTTCTTCCTGCTTCGGTTCACGGAAAAGCCGCTCCGCTTCTTCGGACTCGTCGGCAGCCTCCTCGCCTTCGTCGGCGCGGTCGTGCTCGGCGTGCTATTCGTCCAGCGCATCTCGGGGCAGGGGATCGCCGACCGCCCGCTGCTCCTGCTCGGCTCGCTCTTCCTCGTGGTGGGGATCCAGGCCATCGCGCTCGGGCTCGTCGGCGAGATCATCGTGCACCTCCACGCGCCGGACCGCCGGCCGTACCGCGTCGCCGACCGCGTCCCCGGCACGTGATGCGCCTCGCGCGCGCCTTCGCCAGGCAGGAGCGGTCGCTCGCCGTCCAGTCCGTCATCCTCACGGGCGCGCGGGCGGCCGGCTTCGCGCTCACTTTCGCGATCCCTCTCGTCCTGGTCCCCGGATCTTCAGCCAGGACGAGTTCGGCGTCTACAAGCAAATCTTCCTGATCTCGGCGACGCTGGTGCCGATCTGCAACCTGGGTCTGAACGCGTCGCTCTTCTATTTCGTCCCCCGCGATGGCGGCCGCGGCCAGCGCTTCGTCCACCAGGCGCTCGCGCTCCTCTCCCTCGCCGGCGCGGCGGCGGGAATCGGCCTCGTCGTCGCCGGCGACGTCGTCGCCGCCGCGCTCGACTCGCCCTCGCTCGCGGAATACCGCCACGCCGTCGCGCTCTTCGTCGCGCTCTCGATCCCCGCGCTCCTGATCGACGCGGTACCCGTCGTCGACCGCCGCGCGACGATCGCGGCCTGGGCGATCGCCGGCGGCGACCTCGTGCGCGCCGGCGCGATCGTCGCCGCAGCGATCGCCTGGCGCTCGGTCGGGGCCGTCGTGTGGGCAGCCGTTCTGTCCGCCGCACTGCGCGGCGCCGCGCTCCTGGCCTACGTTCGCTTCCGCACCGCGGACCCCGGCCCGCGCGCCAACGCGGGCGACCTCGCGGCGCAGCTTCGGTACGCGGTACCCTTCGCCGTCGCAGTCGTCTTCGAGATCGGGCTCAACCACTTCCACCAGTACTTCGTCGCCGCGCGCGCGTCCGCGGCCGGCTTCGCCGTCTACTCCGTCGGGATCCTCCACATCCCGATCCTCGGGATGCTCGTCGCGTCCGTGGTGGACGTCATGCTCGTCCGCGCCGCGGAGGCGCACCGGGCAGGCGACGTCGCCGCGCTGCGTCGCCTCTGGCACGTGACCCTCGAGCGGCTGGCCGCGATCCTCGTCCCGTGCTGGCTCCTGGCCCAGCTCTTTGCACGCGACGTCTTCACGTTGCTATTCGGGCCGGCTTACCTCGCGGCCGTCCCGGTCTTCCGCGTCTTCGCGACGACGCTGCTCCTCTGGGGCCTCGTCGACCACGGGATCCTCCGCGCGACCGGAGACACGCCTTTCATCGTGAAGGCGAACGTGGCCGGTCTGGCCGCGAGCGTCGTCACCGTGCTCGCGCTCGCGCCGGTCTCGCTCTTCCTCGGCGCGATCGTCGGCTACGTGGTCGGGCTCGGCGTGATGCGCACGCTGGGCATCGCCATGGTCGCCCACCGCCTCGGGCTCGCCCTGCGCACCGTGCTGCCATGGCGAACGATCGTGCGCGTCGGCGCCGCGTCCCTCGCCAGTGCCGCCGTCTCGGCCGTCGCGCTCGCGCTCCCGGGACCGCTCCCGCGGCTGGCGGCCGGCGGCGTCGCGTTCGGCGTAGTCTACACGCTCATCGCCTATCGGTGGGAGCTCGTGCCCCGACAGGAGGTGGCGGCGCTGATTCGTCGCTTCGCGCCGGCGCTCCGCTGGAGCAGTTGAGGCAGTAGACGCGGGTCACGCCGTCGCGGCCGGTGAACTCCGGCGCGAGCGTGGCCTCCAGCGAGTCGAGCCACCGGCGCTGCGCGTCGTCGAGGTAGTAATCGCGTTCGCCATACGTCTCCCCGGAAGTGATCACCCAGACCCGCCCCGACGCATGCTTCAACAGCGAATCGACGGTGGCGACGTCGCTGAGGATACGGCTGTTGACGTAAATGTCGCGCAGAGTGCCATCCGGTGCGCGGTAGACGAACAGCCGCCCGTCGGCGAACGAGCGCAGCCAGAAGTCGACCGGCCCCGCGTACCAGCGCTGCTGCAGCGGGTCCTCGGCGATGAGGATGTCGCCGGGCCGCCGCCGCTCCGCGACGAACCGTCCCGGTGAAGCGTGGTCCGGCCGGAACGGGACCATGTGCATCGTCGCCTGCACCGGTTCGCCGTGGCGGAGCGTCGTCATGCGAAACGCCTGCGGCGCGCCGTGCCCGCCGACGACACCCGAAACCGCGACCAGTGCGGCGGCGCCGACAGCAAGCGTCGGGTGCGGTGCGTGGATCCGACCCAGCGCGGCGCGCGCCCCCTCTACCAGCGCCGCCGCGGCCGCGAGCAGGTAGAACGGGTAGAGCGGGAGCAGGAACCTCGTGCCGCCCCACGCCCGCGCGGCGCCGATCCCCGCGATCCCGACGACCACCGCGAGGACGCACATGCGCAGCCCCCGTTGCTGCGGCCGATCCGGTGCCAGCGCCATCCACATCGTCGCGGCCCCAAAGAGCATGGCCACGCCGACCGACTGCCGGGCGAGGGGGACGAAGTACGGGAACGGAAAGCGGAGCAGGGACTTCGCGCCCTCGACAGGGCCATACGTCGCCACCGCGCCGACCGCCGAGGCGGCGGCGACGACCCAGAGCAACGCCGCCGGGGCGGCGGCCGCTCGAACCGTGCGTCGCGCCGGGGCGGGGTCCAGGAGCAGGAAGACCAGCCCGGAGAGTCCGGCGCCGTAGAGGTGCCCGGCGCCGGCGAGCGCGCCGGCCGCGAGACCGCTCGCCGCGTGCGCGAGCCGCCTCACTCCGCGCAGCGGCTCCGGGAGCGCACGCCCGGCTCGGACCGCGAACCACGTTCCGGCCGCCGCGCCCGCCGTCATGAGCGGCCAGCGCCACACGGGGACCGAGCCCGCCGCCGCGAGCCACGTCCGCACCAGCGATCCGCCCGGCTCGCCCAGCGTGCTCGCGAAATCGCCTACGCGGAACCCCGCCGTCTCCACCAGCCGCAGATACGCGACCGTTCCCAATGCGCCGATCGCCGAGAACCTGACGAGCGACGTCGGCCTCGGCCGCGTCTCGGACCCGAAGACGATCGGCAGCAGCGCGAAGAGGAGGACGAACGCCGCGAGCACGTGGAGCGAGACCGCCGCGGTGAAGAGCCCGAGCGCGACCAGGAGCTCGCGTCGCCGCCCGCGCTCCGCCCACGCCAGGATCGCCGCCGCGGCCGCGATCGCGAAACCCAACATCGGCGCGTACATCCGCGCCTGGCGCGAGAAGAGGATGTGCCACTCCGAGCCCGCCAGGAGCAGCGCCGCGACCAGCGCCGCCGCCGGGCCGACCAACCGCACGCCCGCCAGGAAGAACACCGGCACCGTCAGCGTCCCGATCACCGCGGTCGGCAGCCGGTACGACGCCTCGGCGTCGAGTCCGAAGATCCGCGCGGACACGGCGTTCAACCACGTGAGCGGCGCCGCGCGCAGGTACGGCATCCCCGACGGCATGACCGGCCGCCCGACCTCGACCAGCGCCCGGGCCGGGAACGCCGTCGTCTCCTCGTCCGCGTAGAAGCCCAATTCGTCCAGGTTCAGCAGCCGGGGCGGCGCGGCGACGACCGTCAACATCAGGACCGCGGCAAGAACGTGGGATCGGCGCATCGGCATCTCCGGCGCGAGGGGTGGGTCGACCGGACCGGTCGGGTCCCGCAACGCGCCGCCGACGCTGGAACATCCGCGCCACGGCGCCGTTACCCGCCCTGGCCCGCGCCTTGCCACCCTCCGTCGCTATCCGGCGACACCGACGGGCAAGCCGGCAACACACCGCGTCCGGAGCACGACCGTGGACCGCGAGAGCACCGCAATCCCACTGGGGCCCGCGCGACGCGGCTGGCTGGCGGAGCGGTTCGCCCGGCTCGCCGCCGCCGGCACGACCTCCACCCTGACCCGCGCCCACGTCCTCGCCCTCGGCGCCACCTTCGCCCTGGCCGCGCTCTTGCGCCTGCACGGCTTGGGGAGCTGGCCGCTCGAGGCGGACGAGGTCTTCTCCTACCAACGCGCCTTCGACCTCGACCGCCCCAACGCGCGGCCGCTCTACTTCTTCATCCAGCGGCTCGTGCTCGAGACGCTCCCCCACGAGGCGCTCTACATGCGGCTCCCGGCCTTCGCCTTCGGGATCGCCGGGGTGTGGGCTACCTGGGCGCTCGGGCGCAAGGCGTTCGGCGCGACCGCCGGCTGGATCGCCGCCACGCTCGTCGCGATCTCGCCTTGGCACATCTACGCCAGCCAGCTCGCGCGATACTGGTCGCTCGTCTACCTCGTCGCCGCGCTCGTCTACCTACTCCTCCCCGACGCCGTGGACCGCGACGCGCGACGCGCCTACCTGGCCGTGCTCGCACTCGTCCTCGTCGGCGCGATGTCCCACCCGACGACGGTGTTCCCGCTCGCCGGGTTCGTCATCGGGCTCCACCTCGTCCGCGCCTCCGGCGACGTCGCGTGGCGCTGGCCGTCGCGTCGCGCGTGGCTCGCGCTCTGGATGCCGCTCGCCGCGGGCGCGCTCCTCGGGCTCGGCGTCCTCGTCGCCACGGGCAACCTCGACGCGTTCCGCAACGGCGACAGCCGCGGCGTCGCGGCCACGTTGCGCCTCGTTCCGGCGATCGCGCAGTGGGCATCCCCCGTGGTCGTCGCCGCCGCGATCGCGGGCGGGCTCGGTCTCCTGGCCACCCGCCCGGCCGACCGCCGATGGGCCGCGATGGCGCTCCTCGGCGCCGCGACCGGCATCGGGCTGCTCGTCGTCGCCTCGCTCGTGACCGCCGTCTACAGCGACTACGCCATCGCGATCCTGCCGCTCGCCTTCGTCACGATCGGCGGGGCGGTGCAGCGGCTCGGGGAGGCCTTGGAACGGAAGGCGGCGCGCATCGTAATCGGCGCGTGCGTCGCCGTCCTCGCCGCGGGCGTCCTGCCGGGCACGGTGTCGCACGCCTCCGACGGGACTCGCCTCGACCCGAGGCCGGCGCACGAATACATCCGGGCGGCAATCGAGCGAGGCGTCCACGCGCCCGTCTACGCGCCGGTGCCGGACCTGCACCGGTTCCATTCGCCCGCGATTCCGTTCGCCGAGCTCCCCGCCAGCCCGGCGCGCCTGGACCGCGCCCTCGCCGAGGCCGGCGGCTTCTGGCTCGTCGGTTTCTACCATAGAGAAGGGCTGATCCTCGCCGGCGACGGCGTCGACGCCTGGATCCGCGCGAACTGCCACAGCGTGCTCCGGACCCAGCGCCCGCGGCTGGACTATCGCGTCTACCGGGTCGAGCTGCACTGGTGCGGGCACGACCGACAGGACGGGAGGGGCACACCATGAGGCGCGGCGACGACGTGACCGGTGGCGCCGTCCCGCCGGCCGGCCCGCCCGGCCCTGTCCCGCTAGGCGGGCTGCCCGGTCCGGTCCCGCCGGCCGGACCGCCCGGCACGGCGCCGGCGACCGTCGGAGGCCCGCACGCCGTCGCCGCCCGTACCCCGCCCAGCCTCGCCTCGGGGCGCGTCCGCGCCGTTGGCGTCGACGGGTGGGATCCGCTCCTGTTCTGCGTCTCGCTGACGATCCTCACCTCGCTTTGGCGGATCCAGGAGATCTGGCCGATCCTCGGCACCATCCAACTCCCGTCCATCGCGTTCATCGGCGCCGCGGTACTGCTCCTCCTCGACAACGATCCGCGTCGCGGCCTCCGGCGGCTCCGGCACCCGGTCGCCTGGACGATCGCCATCCTCACCCTCCTCCTGATCGCCACGATCCCGGGGAGTATCTACACAGAGGGGAGCTACAACTTCATCAAACGCGACCACATCAGGACCGTCATCCTCGCAGCGGTCGCAGCCGCCAGCATTCGCTCGTTCGACGACCTGCGCCGCCTCGCCGGCGTACAGGTCCTGGGCGCGTCCCTCTACACCCTCTTCGCTCTCCACATGTCCCGGGACTACACCGCCGGGCGCATGTCGGACCTGCTGTACTACGACGCCAACGACTTCGCGATGCTCGTCGTCGCGACCGTCCCGCTTTCGGTCTTCTTCCTGACCATGGGCCGCTCCGGAATCGTCCGCTTCGCCGCGCTCCTTGCCCTCATCCTTTCGGTTTTCGGGATGGTGAAGAGCGGCTCCAGGGCCGCGTTCATCGCGTTCGGCTCCGTCGCGCTATTCCTGCTGCTCGGGTATCGGTCCGTCCCGGCCACCCGCCGCATCGTCTCCGTCGTCCTCGCGATCGGCGTCGTCCTGGCCGCCGGGCGGGAAGACTTCTGGAACCGCATGCGGACGCTGCTCCAGCCGAGCATGGACTACAACTGGGTGGGGCGCGAAGAGGACGGCCGCATGGAGATCTGGAAGCGCGGGATCGGCTACATGCTCGACCGGCCGATCCTGGGCGTCGGGGTCGGCGTCTTCGACGTTGCCGACGGGCTGCTCGCGCCCCAGGCCCGCCGGCAGCAGTACGGGCTCGGCTGGCGATGGGCCGCCGCGCACAACTCCTTCGTGCAGATCGGTGCCGAGGCCGGCGTCTTCGGGCTCTTTCTCTTCCTGGCCGTCCTCTGGTTCGCGTTCCGGACGACGGCCGGCGTCGCGTTCGGGACCCGCTCGCCGCCGCCGACGCCGGCACAGCGCGCGCTCGGGCAGGCGATGACCGCCGTGCTGATCGCCTACTGCATCAACGGCTTCTTCCTCTCGCAGGCGTACGGCGTGCTCCTCTACTCGACGCTCGCGCTCGTCGTCGGGCTCCACCGCACCTGCCCTCCTGCGCCGAGGCGACGATGAGCGCGGTCCTCGTCACCGACGGCGACCAGCGGGCTGCCCTCGCCGTCGTCCGCTCGCTCGGCCGCGCCGGGCACCGGGTCCACGTCCTCTCCCCCCGGGCGCGCTGCCTCGCCGGGGCATCGCGCTATGCCTTTCGCGCCACCGCTGCGCCCGACCCGCTCGAATCCGCCGACGCGTTCGTCGACGACGTCGCGCGCCGCGTCCGCGAGTGGGCGATCGACGTCGTCGTCCCGATCTCCGAGGCGTCACTCCTCGCACTCCTTGCCGCCCGCGACCGCATCGGCGACGTCCTCGTCCCGTTCCCGGACCTCGAGGTGTTCCATGCTCTCTCGGACAAGCAGCGCGTCCTCGCGGCGGCTGCCGAGATGGGGATTCCGACGCCGGAGCAGCGCGTCCTGAGCCGACCGGACCAGGACCCGGCCGCACTCGCCGATGCGGTCGGCTTCCCGCTCGTGATCAAGCCGTACCGCTCCGTCGCCGCGGATGGCGCTCGCGGCCGGAAGCTCGAGGTCCGACACGCCGCGAACCACGATGAGCTGGTACAACGCGTGCGCGAGTATCCGCCCGCCGCGTTCCCGCTCCTCCTCCAGCGGCGTATCGTCGGCCCGGGGATCGGTGTCTTCCTGCTGGTGTGGGAGGGGCGGCTGCGAGCGGTCTTCGCCCACAAGCGGCTCCGCGAGAAGCCGCCCGCCGGCGGCGTCAGCGTCTACTGCGAGAGCGTCGCGCCGCCGTGGGGGCTCGTCGGCTCCTCCCGCGCGCTCCTCGAGCGCTTCGGCTGGTCCGGCGTCGCCATGGTCGAATACAAGGTCGACGCGGCGTCCGGTCTGCCGCACCTCATGGAGGTCAACCCGCGCTTCTGGGGCTCGCTCCAACTCGCGCTCGACGCCGGCGTCGACTTCCCCGCGCTCCTCGTCCGCGCCGCGACGGGCGCGCCGACCGGTCCACCGCCCATCTATCGCCCCGGCAACCGACTCCGCTGGGGTTGGGGCGACGTCGACCACCTGATCGCGCGCCTGCGCCGCTCGCCCGAGGAACTCGCGCTCACCGAGGACGCGCCGCCGCGGTGGACCGCCCTCCTCGATTTCCTCGTGTGGCGCCCGGGCGACCGCTTTTGCTCCCTTCGCTTCGACGACCCCGCGCCGTTCTTCCGCGAGACGATCGACTGGTTCCGAGGACGGTGAGGCGCGGTCAACGCCGCGGGACAACCTCGCCGTGCGGCACGATCCCCGCCCGCTTGGCGACCGCCCACCCCATCCCCGCGCCCGCGGCCTGAACCAACAGGTCCGTGATGTCGAAGAACCGCTCGGCGACGACGAGTTGCGTCGCCTCGAGCGTAACGGCGAGGTAGATGGCGGGGAAGGGGCCGCGGAGGCGGCCGGCGCGGCGCAGCGGCCACGCGGCCAGGAGGACGCCGAGCGGGAGGTAGAGCAGGAACTGGATCACCACGTCCGCCGCGCTGAAAAGGTCGACCCGTTCGCCCAGGGCACGGAGCGGCACGAACCGGTCGGCCGAGAACTGCCGAGTCAGCTCCGACGGATCCGTCTCGAGCCGGAACGGGCGCCAGCTCCAGCCGGCCAGGAGCGTGGCGTACGCCGCGAGGAGTGCACGGGGCCGCGCCCGGCCGCGCCACCGCTGCGACAGCGGCGCCACCCACCGCCGCGCCGCCCACGCGCCGAGCGCGATCGCGGAGCCGTGTACGACGATCGTCCCCAGCCCGATCGGATAACCGGCCGCTGCGTGCCCCATCTCCCCGACCACCACCGTCGCGACCCCGATCGCGCCCGCCCGCCACGCCGCCCGCGCCGACGGCGCCCCGGCCTCGATCAGAGCGAGGACGCCCAGGAAGCCCGCGGGGAGGAAGAGTATGGCGTCGCGTGCCGGCAAATCGAGCAGCGTCGCGGGGTCCAATGCCTCGAGCGCCGTCGCGAACCGCGAAATCGGCCCGCCTTTCGCGCGCGGCAGCGGGCCCGGACCGAACAGCGGCGCGACCGACTCCGCCAAAAGCACGCCCAGGTACGCGCCCGCGAAGACGCCGGCGGGCATCCCCACGAACGACCGCCGACCGATCGATTTCTCGAGCGCACGCGCCAGCGCCGCCGTCAGCACGGCCCCACCGAACGCGCCAAGCGTGTTCGTGAGCAGGTCCAGCGGGCTCGCCGTCCGCACCGGCGACGTCAATTGCGCCGCTTCGACCAGCAGACTCAACGCCGCGCCCGTCGCCGTCGCGCCACGGACCGCGCGCCGCGCGCCGCCCCGCGCCGTGACGAGCCAGACCGCGCCCCAGCCGGCGAAGAGCACCACGTTCCGAATCGCGTCCACCGCGTCTCGCGCGCCCAGCGACGGATGCGCCGCGCGCGCCAGACGCTCCGCGATCGCGGCCGCGTCGAACTCGGGCTGCAGCCGCGACAACGTCGCCAGCAGGATCACCACGACGTACGCGACCCGCGCGCCGAGCGCCGGCAGCCGCTCCCGCTCCGCCGCGACCGCACCGGGCCACGGGCGCGTCGCGTGGATCATACCGGCAACTCTGGGGCGGCGTCCGCCCGCCCCGTCCGCCACCGCCGCACCCGCTCGGCCACGCCGGCGCACCGCAGCGGCAGCTTCCACAGCGGGTCGCCGCGGCTCATCCCCAACCGCGGGATCCCACGGCCCGGGCCGGCGACGGCCAGCGTGTTGTCGCTCAGCGTGAGCGACGCCGCCATCCCCGCCTCCTGAGCCAGCCGCACGATCCGGTCGTCGACCAGGCCGTACGGCGCCGCCAGTACCGGCACGGCTCCCGGCCAGCGCTCGCGCAGCGTCGCGTAGCACTCCCGCACTTCCCGCCGCACCTCGTCGTCCGAAAGTAGCGGCAGCACCGCGTGCGTCGCTGTGTGGACGCCCACGTCCACCAGCGGCGACGCGGCGAGTCGGTCCAACTCGTCGAACGTCATCGCGCGGTCCGGAGCCGTGGGGGTAGAGTCCGCCGTACGACCCGGTTCCTCGGCCCCTTCGGCCCCGATTCCCGGCCCTTCGACCGGCGCCGCCTCGAACTCCTCCGCCACATCGCTCAGTCCCTGTGGCTCGCGACCGGCGTGATGACGCAGCACCCACGCCCTGAGCAGCCCGAACCGGGCTGCGCCGTCGCCGGACGCGGACCGATACCGCTCCGGCACCCCCAGCCGCTGGAGCAGCCGCAACCACGCCGATCCGTCCAGGCCGTACGCCAGCGACTCCAGCCGGTCCCACCAGAATCGCGCGCCGGTCCGCGCGGCACGCGTCACCACGAACAGCGTGATCGGCACGGACTCGCGTCGAAGCAATTCGCCCGCCTCGGCCGCCACCGAGGCGTACGCATCGTCGAAGGTGAGCGCCGCGAGCCCGGCCGTGCTCCGGCCCGCACGCACGCGCTCCACGATCTCCCGCAATGGCACCAGCGTCGCGACCCGCCGCAGCAGCTCGATCGCGCTCGCCAGCTCCTCCGGCGAGACGTGGATCGACCGCGCCGGCGCCGTCCGCGCGATCCCGTGGTAGCACAGGATCACGCCCGGCAAACGGCGTCGCGCCAGCGCCTCGAGCACGCGGCCGCCAATGCCGCGATCCGCACCCCGGCCCGATGGTCCACGTCGCGCCGGCGCTTCGAGCACCGTCCCGTGCATCGATCCCTCCCGCGATGCCGCCGCCCGCGCCGCTCGCCCGGGCTTCCTCGTTTGCGCTCGATTCCGTGCCCCCGTGGATCAAGAGCCGCACCACCGGAGCCCCGACCACCCGCACGCCCTGCCCAAACCCCGCCCGCGCCCCGTCGTCGCGCGCGTACCACACCCGTGTGCGTGCGCGCCACCGCCGCGCCGTCCACACCCGCGCCACCCCGAACCCACGCGACCCCCAACCCGCGTCACCCACCCCGCCCCCATAGCCCGCGTCTTGCATTTCCCCTCGCGCGAAACGGCGGCCCGGCGACGCCGGCCGCGCCACGCGGTCATCGGGAGGGGAGGCGGCTCATGCGGATCTGCAAGGTCTGGGATGCCGAGTATCCGTGGGACGTGCGCGTCGAGAAGATCGCGCGCTCGCTGTCGGAGGCGGGTCACGTCGTGCACCTCGTCGCCAGGAACCGCGACCGCAGGCCCATCGAGGAAGAGCGCGACGAGTGCCGCATCCACCGCCTCGCGCCGCTCCCGCCCGCGCTCGGCGCCGCCGCCAACGCCGCCAGCATGTTCCCGGCGTTCTTCAATCCTCGCTGGGTCCGGCTCATCTATCAGACCGCGCGGCGCGCACGCGCCGAGTTGATCCTCTGCCGCGACCTCCCCCTCGCGCCGACCAGCTACTGGGTCGCGCGCCGGATCGGCGTCCCCGTCGTCCTCGACATGGCCGAGAACTACCCGGCCATGATCCGCGCCATCTGGCGCACGGGGTTCCAACGACCGACCGACGTATTCGTCCGCAACCCGTCGGTCGTCGCGGCGGTCGAGCGATGGTGCATCCGCCGCATGGACCACATCCTCGTCGTCGTCGAGGAGTCGCGCGACCGGCTCGTCCGTATGGGCGTGCCGCCCGAGAAGATCACGATCGTCTCCAACACGCCGCCTCTCTCGCGCGCGCCGGAACCCGCAGCGACGTCGCGCGACCGGCCCGCCGACGCGCCCCTGCGCGTCGTCTACCTCGGAAACATCGAGCCGCCGCGCGGGCTCCACACCCTCATCGAGGCGATCGCGATCGGCCGCGCCCGCGGCGTGAACGTCCACGCCACCCTGATCGGCAAGGGGTGCGCACGCCCCCAGCTCGAACGCCTCGCCCGCGCCCTCGGAATCGACGACGCCGTCGAGTTCCGCGGCTGGGTCGAGGATGCGACCGCGATCCTCTCGAGCTTCGACGTCGGCGCGATCCCCTACATCGCCGACGAGAGCTGGGACACGACGATACCGAACAAGCTCTTCGATTACATGGCGGCCGGGCTCGCGGTCGTCGCGTCCGACATGGCACCGGTGCGCCGCATCGTCGCCGATACGGGGTGCGGCGAGATCGCACGCGCCAACGACCCGGTATCCCTCGCCCACGCGCTCGCCAGGCTCGCCGACCCCGAGCGCCGACGACGCTGCGCGCGCGGGGGGCGGAAGGCCGTCGAGCAGCGCTACCACTGGGACGTCGACGCCCGCCGCCTCATCGACGCGATCGAGGGCGTCGCGGCCTCGGCGTCGCCGCGCCACGCGGAGGCGCACGCATGACCGACGCGCCAGCCGGCCCCGCGGGCCGCTCGGCCGACGCCGGCGACGCCGCGCCGCGACGGATCCGCGTGCTCCACGTCGTCCAGAACCTCAACTACGGCGGGATGGAGCGCCTCCTCGCCGACATCGTCCGCGGCACCGACCGCGCCCGCTTCGACGTCCACGTCCTCTGCCTCGAATACTTCGGGCACTTCGCCGAGGGGTTGGACCGCTACGCGACGCTTCACCTCCTCGGGCCCCAGCCGCGATACTCGATCCTGTGGCCGCGCACGCTGATCGACCGGATCCGCGCGATCCGACCCGACGTCGTCCATACCCACAGCGGCGTGTGGTTCAAGACGGCCCGCGCCGCGCGCGCTGCCGGCGTGCCGCTCGTCGTCCACACCGACCACGGCCGCGCAGAGCCCGACCCGTGGCGCTGCCGCTTCTTCGACGCCCGGGCGTCGCGCCGGACCGACGTCGTCGTTGCCGTCTCGGAGCCGCTCGCCGACTACCTCCGCCGTAGGAAGATCGTCGCGCGGCGTACGCCGATCCGCGTCATCCTGAACGGCGTCGACACCACCCGCTTCCGTCCGCGCCCGGACGACGGCGGCCTCCGCGCTTCGCTCGGTCTCACGCCCGACACGCCGATCGTTGGCAGCATCGGCCGCTTCGAGTGGGACAAGGGGTACGACGTCGTCGTCGAGGCGTTCGCCCGGCTCCGCGCGAACTGGAACGCGCCCGGTCCGGCGCCGGTCCTCGTCCTCGCGGGCGAGGGGTCCGAGCGGGCGGACCTCGAGCGACGCATAGCGCGCCACGGCCTCGAGCGCGATGTCTGCCTCCTCGGCTGGCGCGACGACGCCGAATCGCTCCTCCCCGCGTTCTCCCTCTTCACCCTCGCCTCGCGGATCGAGGGGACGTCGATCAGCCTGCTCGAGGCGATGAGCACGGGCGTCCGCCCCGTCGTCACCGACGTCGGCGGGAATCCCGATGTGGTGGGAGAGGAGCTGCGGCGCTGCCTCGTGCCGGCGGACGATCCCGATGCCCTCGCCCGCGCATGGGCCGATGTCCTGGCCGACCCCGAGCGCGCGCGAAGGGAAGGGGAGGCCGCGCGCATCCGCGTCGAACGGCACTTCAGCATCCAGGCGACGGTGCGCGCCTACGAACGTCTCTACGCGGGAGAACCGTCGTGACGATCCTCCACGTCCTCGACCTCGGTGAGATCGGCGGGCTGCTCCGCGTCGTCCAGGCGCTCGCCTCCGGGCACCGGGCGCGAGGCCACGCCGTGCACGTCGCGCCCGTCATGCACGAGGACCGGTCGCGCCACCCGCTGCTCGACCGACTCCGCGACGCGGGCGTCTTCGTCCACCCGGTGATCGTCCCGCCCCGCGGGTACGCCGCCGAGCGGCGCCGCATGGCCGACCTCTGTCGGCGGCTCCGTCCCCACGTCGTGCACACCCACGGGTACCGGCCCGACCTCGTCGACGCCGGCGTCGCTCGCGCCCTCGGGATCCCCGTCGTCACGACCGTACACGGCTTCACCGGCGGCGGGCTCCGCAATCGCGTCAACGAGTGGCTCCAGCGCCGCGCGCTCCCGCGCTTCGACGCCGTCGTCGCCGTCTCTCGCGCGCTGGCCGGCGAACTCGTCCGCGACGGCGCGCCGCACGGCCGCGTCGTCACGCTCCCCAACGCCTGGCTCCCGGCGACGCCGCCTCTCACCCGCGACGCCGCCCGTCGAGAGCTCGGCCTCGGCGACGACGCGATCCACGTCGGGTGGGTGGGCCGGCTCAGTCACGAGAAAGGTCCCGACGTCCTCCTCGATGCGGTCGCGCAGCTCGCCGATCTGCCGATCCTGGCGTCCTTCCTCGGGGATGGTCCGGAGCGCCCGCGGCTCGAGCAACGCGCCGCCGCACTCGGCGTGACTGACCACGTGCGATGGCACGGGATCGTCGACGACGCCGCGCGCGTAGTCTCCGCCTTCGACGTCTTCGTCCTCAGCTCTCGCGCCGAAGGGACGCCGATCGCACTCTTCGAGGCCATGGCCGCGGGCGTCCCGATCGTCGCGACGCGCGTCGGCGGCGTCCCCGAGGTCGTCTCCGCCGCGGAGGCGATCCTGGTCCCGCCCGGGGACCCGCGAAGCATCGCCGATGCGATCCGCGCCATCGCCGCTGGGCCGGAGGCGGCGGCCGCTCGCGCGGCCGCCGCCCGACGCCGCCTCGAGACCGACTTCGCCGCAGGGCCCTGGCTCGACCGGTACGAGAACCTCTACCGCCAGGTCCACCGGGCACCGGCACGAACGGGTCGCGCCAACCGCACCGCGAGGCGGCCATGAACGCGGCGGCCATCGTCGTCGGCGCGGCCGCGGCGTTGGCGGCCTACACCTACGTCGGCTACCCGCTGATCCTGCTCGCTCTCGCCCGGCGGCGCGGGTCCCCCGGCGCGCACGCCACCCCGGGCGCGGCCCCGCAACCGCCCGCGGCCGGCGGACCCGCCGCGCCGCCGACGCCGGGCGTGGCACCCGACGCCGCATGGCCGGCGATCACCATCACGGTCCCGGTCTACAACGAAGCGGCGCAGATCCGTGACACCCTCGAGTCGCTCCTCGCCATCGACTATCCGCCCGACCGGCGCCGGATCCTGATCGTTTCCGACGCGTCGACGGACGACACCGACCGCATCGTCGCGGAGTTCGCGGGCCGCGGCGTCGAGCTGCTCCGGCTCCCGGAGCGGAAGGGGAAGACCGCCGCCGAGAACGCCGCCATCCCGCGCCTGACCGGCGACATCGTCGTCAACACCGACGCTTCCATCCGCATCCGCCCCGACGCCGTCAAACGCCTCGTCGCGGCCTTCGCAGACCCGACCGTCGGCGTGGCCTCGGGGCGCGACGTCAGCGTCGATTCGGGGGCCGACCCTCGCGGTAACGTCGGGGAGTCCAGGTACGTGGGGTACGAGATGTGGGTCCGCCGCCTCGAGACTCGTGTCGGCGGGATCGTCGGCGCCTCCGGCTGCCTCTACGCCGCCCGCCGGTCGATCCACGCGGTCTCCATACCCGACGGCGCCAGCCGCGACTTCGCGTCGGTGCTCCACGCCCGGCGCAACGAATTCCGCGCCGTCTCCGTCGACGACGCGATCTGCTACGTCCCCCGCACCCCGTCCCACCGCCGCGAGTACCGCCGGAAGGTCCGCACCATGGCCCAGGGCCTGGAGACGCTCCGCCTCGGCCGCGCACTCCTCGACCCGTTCCGGTTCGGGCTCTTTGCATGGATGCTCCTGAGCCACAAGCTCTGCCGCTGGCTCGTCCCCTGGGCCGCCGTCGCAGCTCTCCTGGCGCTTGCGGCCGCCTCGCCGTCGAGCCACGTCGCGCGCGCATTGCTCGGCCTCACCGGCATCGTCGGCATCGCGGCCGCCGTCGGCTGGCACTGGCCCGAATCCCGCCCCGTCCCCCGCCTCCTCGCGCTCCCCATGTTCGCATGCCTCGCGAACCTCGCCGCGCTCCACGCCTGGATCCGCGTCGCCGCCGGCCGGCTCGAGCCCGCATGGGAGCCGACCCGCCGGTACCAGGACGTGCGACAGGCCGGCTGACGCCGTCCGCGTCCGCCGGCCACGGTTCCGGCCACGTCGCCCCCGTACGACCTCCAACCTCGACCGTCACCCCCTACCACCCCCCGCGCCGCAGGAACACCACCGGGATCGTCTTTACCATGATCTTCAGGTCCTGCAGCACCGTGCGGCGCTCGATGTAGGCGAGATCGTAGGCGAGCTTGCGACGCACGTCGTCCAGCGTCGCATCGTAATCCTGGCTGATTTGCGCGAGGCCGGTCATCCCCGGGAGCACCCGCTGGCGCTCGCCGTAGCGGTCGATCCGATCCCGCAGCAGGTTGAAGATCCCCGGCTGTTCGGGCCGCGGACCCACGATGTTCATATCCCCCTTCAACACGTTGAAGAGCTGCGGCAGCTCGTCCAGCCGCGTCCGACGCAGCCACCGGCCGATCGGCGTCACCCGCGGATCGTCCGGCGTCGCCCACCGTTCCGCCCCACGGTCCGATCCCACGTACATCGTCCGGAACTTGTAGATCCGGAACGGTTTGCCTCCCTGGTCGAAGCGACGCCGTCCGGTGTTTTGACTCCCCGGGCGGCGTCGGTCGATCCCGATCCGGACCTGGGTGTACAGCACCGGGCCCGGCGAGGTGAGCCGGACCAACAGCGCAATGACGAGCAGGAGCGGCGCGCACGCCACGATCCCCACGGCCGCCACCACCACGCTCAACGCCCGGCACAGCTGGTCTTGCAGAGCGGCCGTCCGCGGCCACCACGGCCGCGTCGACAGTCGCTCCCTCGTGTTGTCCAGCCCGATCTCGAACGGCGCCGGCGGCGTCGCCGCATGTTCCCCAACTCCTGAAGCCCCCACGGACCGCTCGTCCATGCTCCGCTCCGGTTACCGGTCGCGTCCTGCGGCATGCGCCCGCACCCCGGTCCCGGATTGCAAGCCCCATTCGCCATGGGCATAGATTGACGATTCGTAACCCACTTGATGACAATGGTTTGCGACGCCGGTTTTCGGGCGGCTCCGGCGGCACTGGTGCCGCCGCAATACACGTGTGGGATGCGTACCTCAACTGCCGAAAAGAATCCGCCTCCGCTCACCGTCGGGGTGAGCGGAGGCGGCGCGCCCTCACGGTGGGCGGAGGCGGCTCGCCGGTCCGGATCGCCCGCGGGATCAGCTCGCCCGCGCGCCTCGCCAGCGATCGAACTCGTGCTTCTCCATCAGGCGGTACAACGTGGTGCGGTCGACGCCCGCGATTCGCGCGGCCTCCGACATGTTCCCGTCCGCTTCGCGGACCAGCCATTCCAGGTACCCGCGCTCGAACTCCGAGAGCAGGCGGCTGCGAGCGGCATGGTATGCCTGGCCGCCGAAGTTCCCCGGGATCGGAGTCGTTGTCGTGCGATGCTGCGGCGTCTCCTCGAGGGATGGCAGGTGTTCCGGTTGGATGCGGCAACCCGGTTCGACAAGGACCGCCGCGTGCTCGATCACGTTCTGCAGCTCCCGTACGTTCCCTGGCCACGGCCGCGCCTGCAGCGCCCGGATCGCCGCGTCCGTCAGTTCGGGCGGCTCCAGCCCTTCCTTGCGGTGGCGGAACCACGCAGTCAGCAGGAAGTGCCGCGCCAGGACGGGAATGTCCTCGGGCCGGTCCCGCAGCGGCGGTATGCGGATCGGCACCACCCGCAGCCGGTAGTACAGGTCGCTCCGTAGGACGCCCTCTTCGATCGCCTCCACCGGGTCCCGGTTCGTCGCCGAGATGAACCTCGCGTCCACCACCACGTCCGTCGTCGAGCTGCCCACGCGCCGGATCTCGCCGTTCTGGATCACCCGCAACAGCTTCGCCTGGATCGCCGGCGCCATTTCCTTCAGCTCGTCCAGGAACATCGTCCCGCCGTTCGCCGTCTCAAGCAGCCCCTGCTTGTCGTGGATCGCACCCGTGAACGCGCCCTTCCGGTAACCGAACATTTCCGACTCGAGCAGCGACTCGGGGAGCGCCGCGCAGTTCACCGCCACGAACGGCTTGCGCGCGCCGGCTGCACTTGTGGATGAACTGCGCGATCATCTCCTTTCCTTCCCGGTCCCGCTCTCGCCGCTCAGCATCACCGATGCGTCCGTCGGCGCCACGCGTCGCGCCAGGTCCACGACCTTCAGGAACGCCTCCGACTCGCCCAGCAGCACCATCCCTTTGCCGCGGCCGTGTCCCGCATCGAGCTTCGCCCGAGCCTCGTTCGCCCGCCGCCGTTGGAGATGCCGGTAGACCGCGCGCTCGATCAGCAACTGCAGGTGCACCGCTGAGAAAGGCTTCGGCAGGAATTCCCACGCGCCCGCGCGCAGCGCGGCTTCGCTCGTCAGCACGGACGACGCCGACGACACCGCGATCACGGTCGTCTCGGGGTTCGCCCGCGCGCACTCCCGGACCAGCTCCAGCCCCGACGGCTGGTGGATCTCCAGGTCGATCACGACGATGTCATGGCCGCCGCGCCGGACCAGGTGCTCCGCCTCCGCCCCACGCGTGCACGTGCCCACCCTGTACCCCTCACCCTCCAGGATCCGCGCGCACGTCTCGCATTGCACCGGGTCCGGGTCCACCATGAGAACCCTGAACCCCGACCTCACGGCTGTCGTGATGGGGAGAAGGCGACTCGATTCCGGCTCGTCACCCGATTCATCGTGTAGTCCGGCCACCCACGCCGAACTCTCGCGGGCGCTCGTCGACGGCTCCGCTGCCTTGATCTCTACTGCCATAATCCAACGCTGCTCTCTACGAGACGGACGCCGTTGCACGCCCGCCTCGATCCGTGTCGACGAAAACGGCGGAGCCCGCCCCCAGGTCTCCCTGGGGGCGGGCTCCGTTGCGGTTACCCCCGGCCGCCATCGGTCGCTACGTAGCCCGGGAGTCCGCTCTCGATCTTGTGTGCTCCGCCCGCATCACCCTGCAACACATATGCCCGCGCAGTCCGGACCGCGCCGGATGACGAGGTGTTTGCAAGTGGTGTTCCAACAACGAGTTGTGCGGGCGGTTCGCCGCCCCGCGTCCGGCTCCGCCGTGGCTGGGTTGTTGCCCCCACTCCCCGTCGCGTCGTCTCTCGTCTCGGATATCGCGTGTAGGTGCATCATGAGACCCGGCTCCACCATCCTCGTCACCGGCGCGGCGGGCTTCATCGGCAGCCACCTCGTCGAGCGGCTCCTTGCGCGGG
>CALBZE010000029.1 GCA_937889645.1 uncultured bacterium | reverse complement strand
GCCGGCCCCACCCGCCGGCCGAAGGCCGGCCACCCCGCGGCCGTCGAAGGCGCCGCCACCCGCCCGAACGGGCCGTCCCCGCCGGCTGCGCCAGCGGCCGGCCGCCTCCCGCGCCGCGGACGCGGCGCCGCTCCCCGCCGTACAACGTGCGGCCGCCCCCGCGCGCGGCACGCGCGCTCGCCGTCACCCACCCCCGCGCGCCACCGGCGCGCCCCGGCAGCCACCCGATCCCGGATCTCACCCCGGAATCATTTGCCGGTCCGGTGCATTCTTTTGCATCTTCTTAGGGTCCGCGTCCGCGGCGCGGCGCCGGCTTTCGCCTCGGAAGCATATGTTGTGGCGAGCGATGCGGCGACGCGCGGCCGGCGTAGCACGATCCGTGCACGATGCCGCGCGCGGGCACGGGCGCGTGCGATCCTTGATCCGACTGATGGTCGCACGGGTCCGGCAGTTGGCGGTCGCTCGGGTCCCGAAGTAGGCGGTCGTTCTGGCGGTCGTTTCGATTCCGCCGTTGACGGTCGCGCGGTGCCCGCAGGAGGCCGTCTCTGGGGTGCCGCCGTTGGCGGGGGTGATTTCCGCCGTTGGCGGTTGTTCGATTCCGGCAGTTTGCGGTCATTTGATTCCCGATCATTCGCGGTATGTTCGACGATATGGAACAGAGGCTCCGGGCGTGGAAGCGTCCGGATTTCGTGTCGTTGCGTCGTCGCATGGTCGAGTGGGGCAGGGGGGTGGTGGGAGGGGTGGTCGTGCGGGCCGTCTCGGCGGCGCGGCTGGACCGGATCGTGGCCGCGAAGGGCGCGCTCGCGCTCCTCGCGGCCGGCTTCGCGAGTGAGTGGCCGATCCGGGCGATCCTCGTGGTGATCGCCCTTGCGGACCTGGGAGTGGCGTGGGCGCTGAACGTGGCGGAGAGATCGGTCGCCCGGGTCGAGCGGTGGGCGCGTCAGGATGTGGTGCGCGCCGCCCGTGGCGACGACGTGCCCCGGATCCCGTCCGCGGCGATCCCGGGGCTCGCGTCTCTGACCGATTCGCTGGCCGACCTGCGGGTGCGGACGGCGCTGATGCTGGAGGCGCGGGAGCAGTTGGTCCGCGACGCGGGGCGCGAGATCGAGCGGCTGGCGTCGACGACGCAGCAGCTCTCGGGTGCGGGTGAGGATCTCGCGGAAACGGTGCAGGAAATCTCGAACGACGCCGGGGTCAACGCCGGCGCCGTTCAGCGGGCGGCCGAGGCGGCCAGGGTGGTCGCGTCCGCTGCGCGCGACGTCGCCGAAGGGCTCGCCGAAGCGGTGCGGCTGAACACCTCGATGCGCGAACTGGCCGAGGCGCAGAACGCGGCGATGTTCGCGAGCGCGCGGAGCGTCGAGGGGCTCCTCGACGACGTTCGCGCCGCGATCGACGGGATGAAGGAGCTCGCGGCCGCGGCCCAGCGCACGACGGACTTCGTCGACACGATCCGCTCGATCACGCGGCAGACCAACATCCTCGCGGTGAACGCGTCGATCGAGGCCGCGCGCTTCGGGGAGAGCGGGCACGGCTTCGGAGTCGTCGCCGAGGAAGTACGCAAGCTCGCGGAGAATGCGGCGGCCGCGGCCGCGGAGATCCAGCTCATCGTCCGCGATTCCAACCGCGCCGCGATCCGCCTCCGGGGCGTCCTCAACCAGTGCGTCAGGACGGGCGAAGTCGTCGTGCGCGACGTGGCCGAGGCGGCCGAGGGGTTCGGCACCGTCGTGGACCGGACGCGCATCGTCGCCGACCACATCGTCCTGGTGCAGGCGGGGATGCAAGAGATCGAGCGGCAGATCGACATCAACACCGAAGCCCTCGAGGTGATGAGCGCGGAGGTGACGCAGCTCGCCGCCGCAGCGGAGGAGATGAGCGCGACCGCCGAGGAGATGGCCGCCGGCCTGGGCGAACTCGCCGAAGCGACGGAGCAGCTCAGCTCCCTGCTCGCCACGGCGACGCCGGCCGAGCCGCGCGACGTCGTGGACGACGCGGTGCCGGTCCTCGCGCTCGTGGGCTGACGCGCGGCGATTGGCCCCGGCTCCGGTCGGCTCGATCCGGCGGCTCGATCCGGCGGCCGATCGGGCGGCTCGATCGAGGCACGGCCGGGCCTTGCTGTCGCGCGTCGCGCCTACGGCGCCTCGGCCGTCCCCGGGGCGGCCGGCGTCGGCTCGGGGCTTCGCGCCGCCGGATCGCTCGCGCGCTTGCACAGGAGGACGCCGGCGATGCAGGCCGCCAGCACGTCGTCGTCCGCCGGCTTGATCAGCACCGCGTCGGCGGCGCGGTACCACGGCAGTTGCTCGCTGTCGGGGAACCAAGCGGTGTGGAGGATCACCGGGATGCCGTGGCCCCAGCGTCGTCGGATCTCGGCGAGGAGCCACAGGCCGGAGCGTCGGCTGGGGAGGCACGCCTCGGTGAGGACAACGTCGGCGGGGTCCGCTTCCAGCGCGGCGAGGGCGGCTTCGGCGTCGGCGACGACGCGGGCGACCATGCCGCGTCCCTCGAGTCGCGCGCGCAGCGTTTCACCCGCCTTCGGGTCCCAGTCGACGACCAGGACGCGCCAGCTCACCGTTTCCTCTCCAGCGCCCGCTTGCCCGCCGCGCGGCGCGGCCATAAACTGCCGCGTGTACGCACGCGAAAAGTAGACGGAGTGGACGGGCCAATCTAGGCCCAGGCGGCGGGCGAGTCAATGCCCGCGCGTGAGGGTGGTGTGCGCCTCGAGCGATTGCGCGAGGCCGTTGCGGAGCGGGTGGACGCGTACTCGCTGCGCCGCGTCGCGCGCGCCGTCGGCATGAGCCCCACCGGGCTGCAGAAATTCCTGGACGGGTCGACGCCGTACGCGGCGACGCGTCGAAAGCTCGAGCGGTGGTACGTCCGCGAGGCGGCGAACGTGCCGGGCACGGTCGATGCGGACTCGGCGCGCGCCTCTCTCCTCGTTCTGGGCCGAGACCTGCCGCCCGCGGAACGTCGCAAGGCGTTGGAGGATATAGTGTTGCGGCTCGAGGCGGCCTTCCGCGACGCGGGCCGCGAGCCGCCGGGGTGGCTCGCCTCGCTCCGGGCCGAGTTCTGCGGCGGGGGCGATTGAGCCGCCGACGCGGCGAAACCTTTTCCTTTCTCCTAGCCGGTCGCCGGGACCGGCCACTGCTCCAGGAGGTCTGACCATGTCCCTACGGATCGGCATCCACAGGCGCTCGTTGTTGGCGGGCATGCCGCTGCTCGCGCTGCTCGCCGCCGGTTGCGGCGCGGGTGAGGGCGGCGCGATCCGCACCGCCGAGCAAGCGATCACGACCGAGACGCTCCTCGCCAACATCCGCACGCTGTCGTCCGACGAATTCGAGGGTCGCGCGCCCGGGACCGCGGGCGAGGACAAGACGGTCGCGTTCCTGGTCGAGCAGTTCCAGGCGCTCGGGCTCCAGCCCGGCAACCCGGACGGGAGCTGGACGCAGGACGTGCCGCTCGTCGGGATCACGACGCGGACCACGGCGTCCATCCTCGTCGGGAACCGCACGATCCCGCTGTCGTTCCCGGAGAACTTCGTCGGCGTCTCGCGGCGGATCACGCCCGAGGTCCGGGTCGACGCGTCCGACGTCGTCTTCGTCGGCTACGGCGTCGTCGCGCCGGAGTACGGCTGGGACGACTACAAGGGCGTGGACGTGACCGGGAAGACGATCGTCATGCTGATCAACGACCCGGCCGTCCCCGACCCGAACGACCCGTCGCGTCTCGATCCGAACATGTTCAAGGGTGACGCGATGACGTACTACGGCCGCTGGACGTACAAGTACGAGATCGCGACGGAGAAGGGCGCGGCGGCGGTGCTGATCGTGCACGAGACCGGGCCGGCCGGCTATCCGTGGGAGGTCGTGACCGGGAGCTGGGGTCGCGAGAACTTCGATATCGTGAGCGCGGATGGCAACATGAGCCGCGTTCCGGTCGAGGGGTGGATCACGCTGGACAAGGCGCGCGAGATCTTCGCCGCGGCCGGTCAGGACTTCGACGCGCTGAAGGAAGCCGCGCGCCGGCCGGACTTCCGCCCCGTCGCGCTGAACGCGAAGGCGACGTTCCGCGCCACGCAGAGCTTCCGCGAGGTCGCCTCGCGTAACGTGATCGCGAAGCTCGAGGGGAGCGACCCGGCGCGGCGCGACGAGTACGTCGTCTACACCGCGCATTGGGACCACCTCGGGAAGGACGAGTCGCGCGAGGGCGACCAGATCTACAACGGCGCCCTCGACAACGCGACGGGGACGGCGGGGCTGATCGAGCTGGCCCGCGCCTTCACGCGCCTCCCCGAGCCGCCCGCGCGCTCGATCCTCTTCCTCGCGGTCACCGCGGAGGAGCAGGGTCTGCTCGGCGCCAAGTACTACGCCAACAACCCGCTCTACCCGCTCGAGAAGACGCTCGCGAACATCAACATCGACGGGCTCAACCAGTGGGGGAGCACGGAGGACGTCGTCGTCGTCGGCTACGGCAACTCGACGCTCGACGACCTGCTGACCGCCGAGGCCGAGGCGCGCGGCCGCTTCGTGGTCCCGGACCCCGAGCCGGAGAAGGGCTTCTTCTACCGGTCCGACCACTTCGAGTTCGCGAAGCAGGGTGTCCCGGCGCTCTACACCGACGCCGGCGTCCGCTACATCGGCAAGCCCGAGGGGTACGGCGACCAGAAGCGGGCGGAGTACACGGCGAACGACTACCACGCCCCGAGCGACGAGGTGAAGCCCGATTGGGACCTCTCCGGCGCCGTCGACGACCTGCGGCTCCTCTTCGCCGTCGGCTACCGCGTCGCCACCGGCGACGTCTGGCCGGCGTGGAAGGAGGGGACGGAGTTCAAGGCCAAGCGCGAGGCGATGCTCGGGCGCGCGAGCACGGCGCACAACCATTGACGCCGGGGGGCGTCTGAGGCGCCGGCTGGCCGCCGCCGAGTCTCCGCGACCCGAGCCGTGCGGCCAGCTGGCGGTGCGCCCAATCCAGCGACGAAACGCCTCCCCCGCGATCCGTCCGCGGGGGAGGCGTTTCCCGTTGGCGGCGACGCGCGGCTACCGCGCCGCGACCTCTCCCTCCGCCCGATACCGCACCACGCCGCCCAGGATCGTCATCACGACGCGGGTCTCGAGGATCTCATCCTCCGGGATCGTCATGATGTCCTTCGAGAGGACGACGATGTCCGCCAGCTTCCCGGGCGTGATCGAGCCCTTGATCTCCTCCTCGAACGCGGCGTACGCGTTGTCGAGGGTGTAGCCGCGGAGCGCCTCTTCCCGCGTCAGCTTCTGCTCCGGCGTGAAGACCTCGCCCTCACGCGTCTTGCGGGCGACGGCGGCGTAGAAGCTCGCCAGCGGGTCCACGTCCTCGACCGGCGTGTCGGTCCCGTTGGTGACGACGACGCCGGCGTCGAGGAACGAGCGCCAGAGGTACGACGTCCGCTCGGCGCGCTCGCGGCCCAGACGCGTCGGGACCCACGGCCAGTCCGACGTGCCGTGCACGGCCTGCATCGAGGCGATCAGGCCGAGCTCGGCGAAGCGCGGGACGTCCTCCGGGTCGACGTGCTGGGCGTGCTCGATGCGCCAGCGCAGGTCCGTCGCATCGGGGTGCTCGTCGAAGACGGAGGCGTAGATGTCCAGGACCTCGTGGTTCGCGCGGTCGCCGATCGCGTGGGTGTTGACCTGGAACCCGTGCTGGATCGCGATCTCGGCGGTGCGGCGGATGTCCTCCGGCGGCTCCAGGACGAGCCCGGTAGTCGTGGGAAGGTCTGCGTATGGTTCGAAGAGCCACGCGCCGTGGGCGCCGAGCGCGCCGTCGATCTGGCGCTTGATGGAGCGGACCGTGAGGAAGTCGTTGCCCGCGCCGATGATACGGTACTGCGGGAGCTTTTCGGCCATGACGTCGTTCGACTCGCCGCGCACCATGACGTAGAGCCGGACCGGGAGCGCGCCCTCCTCCGCCAGGCGACGCAGGAAGTCGATCGTCGCGAAGCCGGAGCCGGCGTCGTGGAAGCTCGTCACCCCCTTCCGCAGCAACTCCTCGCCCGCCAGCTCGACCATGCGACGCATGGTGGCGGCGACCTCTTCCGGCGAACGCCGCGCCTCGTCGCGTTCGATCGCCGCCGAGACCAGGCCCTGTGCCCGCTCGCGGAGCAGCCCGGTCGGGTTCCCGTTCGCGTCGCGCACGATGGTGCCGCCCGCGGGGTCACGGGTGTTCCGGTTGATCCCGGCCAGTTCCATGGCCCGCGCGTTCGCGAACGAGGCGTGCCCGCTCGCGTGGGTGAGGTAGACCGGGTTGTTGGGCGACACCGCGCTCAGCGAGTGGTGCAGCGGCACGCCGTCGACGTTGGGCGTCGGCGCCGTCTCCCACTTCTCCTGGTGCCAGCCGCGGCCGAGGATCCACTCGCCCGGCTCCGCCTGCCTGGCCGCCTCGGCGACCATGGCGACGATGTCATCCCAGGTACGCGCCGTGGTCAGGTCGAGGATCATGGCGGCCCGGCCGAGGCCCATGAAGTGCCCGTGCCCCTCGATGAAGCCCGGGACCGCGAGCCGCCCCTCGAGGTCGATCACCTCCGTGTTCGGCCCGACGTAGCGCCGGATCTCACGGTTGCTCCCGACGGCGACGATCCGATCGCCGGAGATGGCGACCGCCTGCGCCTGCGGGCGTGCGTCGTCGACGGTGACGATCTTGCCGTTCGTCAGGACCAGGTCGGCCGGCGGGACGGCCGGGCCCGCGCCGCAGGCGGCGGTCAGCGAGGCGGTCGCCATGGCGGCCAGGAAAGTGGCGGCTCCGGCCGCCGCGCGCGCGGGCCGCGCGCGCCGGGGGCTCGGGCCACGGGACGACGGGATGCTCACGGTCGCACCTCCGGATCGGGGGGTCGATGATGTCAGTCGACGTGGAGACCGAAAGATAAGGTGCGCCGGGCGGTGGGACCAACTCCCGGGCGTGGTGGGGTCCGCACTACCGCGCGCTTGGAAGGTCAACCCAGGTGGCGGAGATCGCGCCGAAGACGCCGTACCCCGCGTCGATCCCTGAGCGGGCCAGATTCTCGTCGATCAGGTATTGATACAGGTTCGGATCGACGGCGGTGATGGACATGGGACCCGGCGGCGCGTCGGCCGGCACGACGTAGAACGTATCACGCTGCAGCTGACGTGAGTAGGGATAGGCGCCGACGCTGTACCCTGCGGCACCCGCGACCCGCGGCCACGTTACGATTCGTTGGCCGTCGCGCACCTCGACCTTGGCGGTGAACGCGGCCGGGATCGTGACTCGCCCACGGACCACGACGCCCTCTGTCTCGATCTCGAGTTCGTACGTCTCTCCCCACCTGAGGTCCGCCGCGCCGAGTCCGGCGGCGGTGGTGGAGTCCGGCAGGTAGTAGTTGGCCATGTGAACTTCAACCGATTGGCCCGTGCCGGGGCTCACGCTGGCGTTCGGGAATGCGCGCCAGTCGAAGCGGCGTCCGTCGGACGTTCGCCACATTTCGAACCGCTCGGCCGACCGGTACTCCATCGGCTCCACCGGGGACCCGGCTGTGAGCAGGAGCGCGAGCTGGTGGAGCTTCTCGATAGAGCCGTAATGCGAGATCGAACGCTGGTTGAGCACGACGTACAGGAAGGGCTCGTCGCTGTCCGGGACCAGCGGTGCGTCCCACGAGCAGGCGCCGGAGAGCAGCGCGAGCACGAGAACGAGCCGGGCCGAGGTCATCGATCGCGTCACCATCGCAGCTCCAGTCCGATCGAGGGCAGGATCGGCAGGCCGTACCGGCTGGGTCGGTGGACGTTGGACGAGGTGAGCCAGCTGTAGTACTCCGACCAGTTGTAGTCGATCGGGTTCGCTCGGGCGAACAGGTTCAGCACCTGGATCGCGAAGGTGGATTCCGCACCCCAGAGCGTGCCGGCGCGACGCAGCCCCAGGTCCACCCGGTGATAGGGCGGGACGCGAATGCTGTTGCGTTCGCCGCGGAGGTAGCGGACGCCGAGGAGGTGCGAAAGGTCCGCTGGAGGCGCGTGAATCCGCGCCAGGACCGGCGTCGTCGCCCGGCCGCTGTGCGCCTGGTAGGCGACGTTGAGCGTCCATCCCCTGCCGATCGGGACGCTGCCAAAAACCGCGAGGGTATGCGGGGCGTCCCACGAGGTGGGGTACGCGCGGCCGTCGATCCACTCGCGTACGCGCTGATACGTGTAGCTCGCCTGAGCCAGCGCTACGCCGGCTACCCCGATCTTCCCGCCCACCGCGACGCCGACGCTGCGCCCCCGGATGCGGTCGAACGCGGGGAAGCCGGGCCACGCCGTGTCGCGTGCCACGCCCGGCGGGCGAGCGGCCAGGAGCGTACGATCGCGGTACTTCTTCCAGAACGGCTGCACCTCGAAGTCCGCCGTGAGCGCGCCCGGCAGATCGATCGCCGCGAGCCTGATCGAGCCGGCTACGACATCGGCGGTGCGTGGCTCCTCCAGCAGGAAGAGCGGCGGCGATAGGCTTCCCTCGACCGGCTCCTCGAGCTGCGCGTCCCACTGGTAGCGACGGTCGTACGCCGCCTCGATCGTCCAGCCACCGCCGGGGCGGAACTCGACGATGGCGCGCGGAGCGACGTAAACGTCGCCGGCGCTCCACACCCTCGCGCCTACGGTCGCGCTCCACCGCTCGAACGGCTGGAGCGACGCCGCGCCGAACGCGGAGAGCGCGCTCCATTCCTCCTCGCCGTCGTACAGGCCCGGCATGTTGGGTGAGAAGATCTCGTCCGTGAGTCCCCGGGCGATCCACCACTGGCGGTTGCGGCGGTGGTCGCCGCCCAGCCCACCCTCGAGTCGCCATCGCGGCGTCGTATACGCAATCGTTACCGCCGCGGACGCCCAGTCCCGCCGGCTGTCGACGACGTTGCCAGCATAGACCGGCGGGTCGATCGGTTCCCCATTCTCATCGAGCTGGACCGGTACCACGACGTTCCGCTCGTCGAGGTACACGAATGCGCGGTCGAGCGAGCCCCGCGCGGCGAGCGACCACCCTCCGGCACGCCAATCCAGCCGCACGCCCACGAGCGATTCGCCCCAGCGCAGCGGCTCGTAGCCGGGGAGCGAGTCCAGTTCGGCGTCGACGAACCGGTCGGCCGACCGGAAGGCGATCGCCTCGACGCGCGCGTCGCCCCACGACCGCCCGAGGCGCAGCAGCGCCTCGTAGAAGCCCATTCGCGGTAGGTCTGAGGACACGAGCGGGGCGATCCGATCCAGGTACGTGATCCGCCCGCTCGCCAGCACGTCGATCCCGAGCGGGCCCGCGGGCTCGTTCACCGTCACGCCCGAGCTGAGGAGGCTCAAGACGCCCTCGACCTCGCGCTCCTCCGCCGGGCGCCGGCTCGTCAGGTCGATGACGCCGCTGAGCCGTCCGCCGAGCGAGGGCGCCAGGTGGTGGATCCGCACGTCCGCTCGCTCCAGAGCCGCAACGTTGAACGCTCCGACCAGGCCGAGCAGATGGAAGGGATCCTGGAGCGGGTGGCCGTCGAGCTGGACGCCGGTCTCGTCGCTCGCACCGCCGGCGAGGTGAATCCGGCCTTTCAGGTCGTTCGGCTGCGTGATGGCGGGAAGAAGCACCACCGCGCGGAAGATGTCCGGCTCGCCAAGCGGTGGGACCTGGCGGACCGTCTGCGTCGTGACCGTCGTGCCGAGCGGGGGCATGCGGGGCGCCTCGACCGAGATCCCGCTCAGTGCGATCGGGGCCAGCCGCAGCCGGACGACCACGGGCGGCATGACGTCGGGACGGACGAAGATGTCGAGCTGGGTGGTGGTGTAGCCGATCCGCTTGACGATCAGGCGCTTGGGTCCGGGCGCGAGGTGCAGGACGAACCGCCCGTCCGCGCCCGTCTCGGCGGTCAGATAGCTGAAGCCGACCTCGACGGTCGCGCCCGCGAGCGGCTGGCCGCCCTCATCCACTACACGCCCGTAGACCGGAACGGTCGGCGTCTGGCCGACGAGTGCGGCGGGGAGGAGCAGCGTCGCGAAGTAGATGAGGAGCGCGCCCGGCGCGCCTCTGCAACGTGCAGGCATCGGAGTCGCCGATCCCGTCGCCTGTTCGGTGTGGAGACCAGGTTGCCGCGGTGCACGGTCGCATGCCCTGCCCGCGGCCGGGCAGATGCGCTCTGGGCCGCGGGCAGGGCATGCGATCGTATCTGGAACGTATGGCGTCGCCCGGAGGTGACGGCGGCGCCGGGTGGGGCGCGGCGCGGGCGGGGCGGGTCGCCCCGGCACCGCGCCGGGAGCCTCAGGACGCCGGCTTGCGCCCGATCACGCGCTTGACCAGCCGCCCGGCCGGCATGCGCTCGCCGGGCTGGACGCCGTTGATCAGCGCGAGGCGCGCGGCGTCGACCGGGCCGGGGTAGGCGCGGGCGAACTCCTCGATCGTCATCGCGCGCTCGAGGCGGACGATCTCGATCCGCATCGGCTCGACGTCGAGCAGCGCGGGGTCGGTGAGGGGTGCGAAGCTCTCGGCCGTCCGCGTCGCGACGCCGAGGTAGGAGCTCCACCGACCCGCGGCGGCGTAGCCGAGGAGCTGGTAGACCCGGCCGTCGTACTCGATGAAGGCCGCGCCGCCCTCCAGCGGCTGGCCGTCGCCGTTCGTCGCGGCGAATTCGACGACGGCGGCGCGCAGGCCGTTGATCCGCGTGGACATCGGCGCGCCCGCGTCGACCCCATCCTGCGAGGCGAACTCCCGGGCCGCGGCTTCCGCGCTCGCGGCGCTGCTGAGCGTGAGCTGGATGAGCGCGTCCTGCGAGGGGCTCATAGCGAGCACCGCCTGCCGCTGGTTCGCCGTCGCCCAACCCTCGGGGAACTGGAGCCGGAACCGCAGCTCGGGGTGGAGGAACTCGCTCCCGCGGAAGTAGCCCTGGCGCGGGTCGTCCCCGTAGACCAGGCCGTCCAGCCGGCGGAGGTACTCGTCGCGGGCGACGACGGCGCCGTCGAACTCCTGCGGCAGCGCGGCGACCTGCGCGGTGATGCGCTCGTAGCGGTTCTCCGGGTTCGGGTGCGTCGACAACCACTCCGGCGTGCCGCCGCCGCCGCTCGCCTCGGTGACCCGGCCCAGCATCTCGAAGACGCCGGCCATCTCGCGCGGGTCGTACCCGGCCGCGCGCATGTAGCGAAGCCCGAGGTCGTCGGACTGGCGCTCGTCGTCGCGGCCGTACTTGAGGAAGAGCACCCCCATCGCGGCGTTCGCGACCCCGGCGTAGCGGGCGACGGTCTCCGAGAAGATCGACGCGGCGCCGAGCCCGACCTGCGCGAGCATCGCCCGGCTCAGCTGGTGCACCGAGTGGCGCGCGGTCACGTGCCCGATCTCGTGCCCGATCACCGCCGCCAGCTCGGCCTCGGAGTTCAGGTGCGCGAGGATCCCGCGCGTGATGTAGATGTAGCCGCCCGGGAGCGCGAAGGCGTTGACCACGGGATCGTCGACGACTCGGAACGTCCAGGGCAGGTGCGGGCGCTCGGATTTCGCGGCGAGCCGGCTACCCAGCCCCTGGACGTACGCCTGGAGCGATTCGTCGGGGTGCAATCCCATCTCGGCCACGATCTGCTGGTCGTACTCGCGGCCCATCTGAATCTCCTGCGCCTCGCTCACCAGCGTGAGCTGCCGTTCGCCGGTCACCGGGTTGACGGCGCACGCGCCCGCGCCCGCTGCGAGGACGAAGACGGGAACCGCCCGGTCTATCCACTTTCTCGCTCTCATCGCTCCAGTTCTCCTGCCTGCGATGCGTCCGTCAGAGCACGAGCACCCGCGCCAGCGTGTACAGCAGCGCCGCCACGCCCGCGGACACGGGCACCGTCGCCAGCCAAGAGTTTACGATGTTCCGGATCATCGCCATGTTCAGCGCGCCGATCCCCTGCGCGAAGCCCACCCCGATCACGCCGCCCACGAGCGTGTGCGTCGTCGAGATCGGCAGCCCCAGGCTGCTCGCGATCAGGACCGTCGTCGCCGCGCCGAACTCCGCGCTGAAGCCACGCGTCGGCGTGATCTCTGTGATCTCCTTCCCGATCGTGGCGATCACCCTGTACCCCAGCGTCGCGAGCCCGATCACGATCCCGCCGCCGCCCATGACCAGCACCCAGAACGGCACGCCGATTTGCGACGATACCCCGTTGAACCCGTCCCGGTACAGTTCCACCACCGCCGCGACCGGCCCGACGGCGTTCGCCACATCGTTCGCGCCGTGCGCGAACGCCACGTAGCACGCCGTCGCGATCTGCAGCAGCGCGAAGATCCGCTCCACATACTGGTACGGGTCGCGCGATCCGGGACGCGTCGCACGGAGCAGCGCGCCCGCGATCACACCCGCCGCGACCCCGGCGGTCAGCGCCCCCAACACCGACATCACCAGCGGCGGCGCCTCGAACCGGTTCTGCAGAACCTTGTAGATGAACGACAGCGTCATGATCGACACCGTCGCACCCACGATGTACGGGCTGTAGCGCCGCGTCGCGTACACGGGGTCCGGGTGCCGCAGGATCAGGCCGCGGATCGCGCCGAACGTCAGGAACGCCAGCACCCCGCCCATCAGCGGCGAGATGAACCAGCTCGCGACGATCTGTCCCATCGCGCCCCACTGCACCCCGTGCAGCCCGAAGCTGACCAGCCCGACGCCGACGACCGACCCCACGATCGAGTGCGTCGTCGAGACCGGCAGGCCCAGATGCGTCGCAAGGTGCAGCCAGATCGCCGAGGCCAGGAGCGCCGACAGCATCCCTACCCCCAGGAGCAGCGGCCCGTCCGGCCCCAGCGGGCCCGTCGGTGCGAACAGGTCCGTCTCCACGATCCCCTTGCTGATCGTGCTCGTCACCTCCGAGCCGACCAGCACCGAGCCGCTGAACTCGAAGACCGCCGCAAGGACGATCGCCATCGTCAGCGTCAGCGCCCCGGAGCCGACCGACGTGCCCATCGCGTTGGCGACGTCGTTCGCCCCGATCGTCCATGCCATGTACAACCCGGCGACCAGCGTGATCGCCAGGATCAGTAACTCAGCCGTCATCTCTTCGCCAACATCAGCCGGAGCAGGTCTGCGGTGTTCTCCGCGGCGTTCGCCATCGAGCCCAGCACGCGCACGATGTTGAACCACATCATCACCGAGACCGCCCCGATCTCTTCCTCGTGCTCGAAGAGCTGCTTCGTCACCTCCGCTTGGCGGTCGTCCGTCTCGCGCTCCGCGAGCGCGACCTCGTTCACCATCGCCAGGATCCTGTCGACCTCCGGCCCGGTGAACGACGCCTCGAGTAGCGTCGGCAGCTCCTTCGCGACCTCATACCACCTCTCGCTCGCCCTCACCACCGCATCCACCAGCCCGAAAACGCCCGCCTTGATCGATTCCGGGGTCGGCGTCCGCCGCATCGTCAGCAGTACGCCCAGATCCTCCGCCCCATCGGCGATCTTGTCCTGCTCCTTCAGGAACTTGAGGACGTCGCCACGGTCCACCGGCAGGAAGAGCGACTTCGGCAGATGATCCCGAATGTCGTTCTTGATCACGTCCGCCTCGTGCTCCAGGACCTCGATGCGGCGGTAGATCTCCTCCGTCCGCTCCCAGTCCCCAGCGACGAACGCGTCCATCAGCGGCCGGATCAGCACGACGGTGTCGTGCACCCGCTCCGCATGCTGCACCAGCGGTCCGAACGGCGACTTCGCGAACAAACCGAATATCGAACGCATGGCCTCCGCTCCTTCGGCGTCGTTTCAGGCGGGCCCAACGTAACGGCGAAATGCCCGTCGCACAATGCACCCGCCCCTCTCCCGACCGCGCGATCCGGGAAATTTTCCCCGGATGCAACAAATTGGGGTCTTCAGGAGTCTAATATCCACGCGGAGACGCCCGGTCGTCTCCAAAGCAGGAGTAGTGGCAGGATTACCGCCTCGCCTCGGGCGCAGGCGCACGGAAGTAGGATACAGCATGCAACTGTCTACAACCTGGACCACGATCCGGCCGCGCACCCTGGCCGATCAGGTCTATCACGCCGTCAGGGCGCGCATCATGGAAAGGTCTCTCCGGCCAGGCGAATTCGTCCGCGAGCACGAGGTCAGCCGGGCACTCGGCGTCAGCCGTACGCCCGTCCGCGAGGCGCTCGGCCGCCTGGCCACCGAGGGGTTCCTCGAGCGGATCCCTCACCACGGGTTCCGCGTACCGTCCAACTCGCTCGCGGACCTTCTCGAGCTGTACCCGATCGTCTCGTCGCTGGAGCTGACCGCCGGCCGGCTCGCGCTGCCGCGTCTCACGCCCCAGGACATCGAGCGGCTCAAGACGATCACCAACAAGCTGCGCGCGGCGCGCGACCGCAACGACGTCGAGGCGATCAGCGCATGCAAGGCGGAGTTCCACGACGCGATCTGCCAGAAGAGCGGGAACCGGCGGCTCGTCGACATGCTCCGCGACCTCCGCTCCCAGATCATGCGGCTCGAGGTCTGGTACTACACCACCCGCGAGCACGCCGACCGCTCGATCCGGTGCCAGGAGGAGATCGTCCGGTACATCGAGCTCGGCGAGTTCGAGCGGGCGATCGACACGCTCCGCGCCAACATCTACCTCACGTACGACGAGCTGTCCGCCGAGTACGCGCGCGAGCAAGGGCTGCGCGAGTCGGCGTAATGTGAGCCGATGGGCGGCGCCGGGGGCGCCGTCCGTCCCGCGCTTCGATCACGGCCGGGGCGCCGTTCGACACCATCGAACGGCGCCCCGGCCGATTTCTTGCACCCGTACACCGCGTCGGTGCATTTCGTCACACAAACGAGTGACAAAATGCACGTTCAAGGGACGGAAGTGCGGTTTTTTCGGCGTGAACGTGCAATTTGTCATCGTAGCGGTTGACAAGATGCACGATTCGTTGTAACATTGCGCGTCGCGTTCGGGGTGAGCCTGGGCCGGCGCGACGACGCGCGCGTCACCGATAGACATCAGGCTCCGTCCGCGCTGGAGACATCGCCTATGCAGACCCGACTTTCCCGCTACGACACATTGGCCGCCGTCAAGGGTTGGTCGCCTTCGATGAACGGCGCGAGTCCGCACTCCCGGGTGGAACGGCTCGCGCCGTCTCGCGTGATGGACATCGAGAAGATCTTTGGGGAAAACACGTTCGGGCTGGCCGAGATGAAGGCGCGCCTGCCGCGGTCGGCGTACAAGGCGCTGCTGGAGACGATCCAGAACGGGTCGGAGCTGGACCCCAGCGTCGCGGACACGGTCGCGCTGGCGATGAAGGAGTGGGCGACGGAGCGGGGCGCGACGCATTTCACGCACTGGTTCCAGCCGCTGACGGGTCTGACGGCGGAGAAGCACGACTCGTTCATCACGCCGAACGTGGGCGGGGGTGCGATCGCGGAGTTCAGCGGGAAGGACCTGATCCAGGGCGAGCCGGACGCGTCGTCGTTCCCGTCGGGCGGGCTGCGTGCGACGTTCGAGGCTCGGGGCTACACCGCGTGGGACCCCACTTCGCCGGCGTTCATCGTGGAGACGGCCTCGGGGTCGTACCTGGCGATCCCGACGGCGTTCGCGTCGTGGACGGGTGATGCGCTGGATGCGAAGACGCCGCTGCTGCGGTCGCTCCACGCGCTGGATCGGGTGGTCCGGCGGGCGCTGGCGCTCTTCGGGGTCAACGACGGCCCGGTCACGGCGACGCTGGGGCCGGAGCAGGAGTTCTTCCTGGTCGACCAGGAGTTCTACTACCGCCGTCCGGACCTGGTCACGACGGGGCGGACGCTGTTCGGCGCGAAGCCGCCGCGCGGGCAGGAGCTGGAGGACCACTACTTCGGCTCGATCCCGGAGCGGGTGCTGGCGTTCATGATGGAGGTCGAGCGGGAGCTGTACCGGCTGGGCGTTCCGATCAAGACGCGGCACAACGAGGTGGCGCCGGGTCAGTACGAGATGGCGCCGATCTACGAGAGCGCGAACGTGGCGGCGGACCATCAGCAGCTGATGATGACGATGCTGCGGCGGATCGCGCCCAAGTACGGGCTGGTCGTGCTGCTGCACGAGAAGCCGTTCGCGGGCGTGAACGGGAGCGGGAAGCACCTGAACTGGTCGATCGGCACGCCGCAGCACAACCTGCTGGATCCGGGGGACAGCCCGGACGAGAACCTGCAGTTCCTGTTCTTCTGCACGGCGGTGCTGCGGGCGGTGGATCGTCACCAGGACCTGGTGCGCGCGAGCGTGGCGTTCGCGGGCAACGACCATCGTTTGGGCGCGAACGAGGCGCCGCCGGCGATCATCTCGGTGTTCCTGGGCGATCAGCTGACGGAGATCTTCGAGCAGCTCGCGAAGGCGGAGAAGGCGAAGTCGCGGAAGAACGGGGGGCTGCTGGGGCTCGGGGTGCCTGTGCTGCCGCGGCTTCCGCAGCACGCGGGCGACCGGAACCGGACGTCGCCGTTCGCGTTCACGGGGAACAAGTTCGAGTTCCGGGCGCTGGGCGCGTCGCAGTCGATCTCGTTCCCGGCGACGGTGCTGAACACGATCGTGGCGGAGTCGGTCGACGAGCTCGCGTCGGAGCTCGAGGAGGAGCTGAAGGGCGGGCGCGACCTCGAGGCCGCGATGCGGGCAGTGCTGTCGCGCGAGATCCCGAAGATCCAGCGGATCATCTTCAACGGCGACGGCTACTCCGAGGAGTGGCAGAAGGAGGCCGAGCGTCGCGGGCTGCTCAACATCCGCAACTCGCTGGACGCGATCGAGCATCTCACGGACGAGAAGAACATCGCCGTCTTCGAGAAGTACGGCGTGCTGAGCCGGCGGGAGCTGGAGAGCCGCGAAGAGATCCTGATCGACCAGTACTTCAAGACGGTCAACATCGAGGGTGAGACGACGGCGGACATCGCGCGCACGATGGTGCTGCCGGCGGCGGTCCGGTACCTGAACGAGCTGCTGGCCTCGCTCGAGCAGGCCGACGAGGTCGGGCTGGAGCTGAAGGGCGTGCGCCGCACGGCGGCGGAGGTGGTGGAGCTCATCGACGAGTTGCGGGATGCACTCGACGAGCTGAACCGCCAGAACGCCGAGCTGGGCGGCGACGACGTGCGCTCCAAGGCGCACCACATGCGCGACAACATCGTCCCCGCGATGGCGGCGGTCCGGAGCGTGGCGGACCGTCTCGAGCGGGTCGTGCCGGACGACCTGTGGCCGCTGCCGCGCTACCGGGAGATGTTGTTCGTGAAGTGATCCCGCTCGCCCGCGCGCCGCTACCCGGCGGGAGCGGGGGGAGGGAGGCGGGGTGTCGAGCGAACGGGGCTGCGACGGATCGCGTCGCAGCCCCGTTCTTCGTTTGCGTTACGCGTGCCGGTTCACGCGCCCCTCACCACCGGAACCGGTAGGCCACCTTGAAGAAGAGCCCGTCGCTCACGCGCTCGAGGCGGTCGAACGCGAACGGCGGCGGCGCGCCGAGCGAGGCGCCGTAGCCGAGATAGGCGACGGTGCCTGGCGTCGGCTCGTAGGAGGCGAGGAGGTCGATGCGCGCGGTATTGGCCTCGACCGCCTCGCTCGCCACGCCGTCGATCCGGAGGAGGTCGCCCGTGTCGGCGGCGCGGAGCGCGTCGCGCGTGTCGTTGCGCAGCTCGGCGATCGCGCGCAGGAAGAAGGCGCGCGACGGCTGGAGCTCGAGGCGGGCGCGCGAGATGAGCGAGCGGCCGAAGCGCGATTCGTCGCGCACGCGGGCGATGTGGCTGTAATTGGTGGACAGGCCGACGCGGATCGACTCGCCCAGGCGCAGCCCCACGCTGCCGGAGACGGCGGTCTCGGTCCCTTCGGCGCCCTCGGCGAAGATGGCGGTGCGGCCGCGGCCGACGCCGAAGCTGCCATCGAACGACCGGAACGCCGGCGTCGAGACCTCGAAGCCGAACTCGAGGCCGGACAGCTCTTCGGCCGGCGAATAGGGGAGGACGACGTCGCCGTTCACGACGTCGTAATCGGCGTAGTCGTTCGGGTCTAGGCGCCAGAACCCTCGTTCGACCTCGGCGCCGACGCGCCACCCGCCGCGGAGCTGGAAGGAGGAGCTGAGCGACTCGCCGCCCTCGATCGCGTCCCCGGCGCCGACGGCGCCGGTCGCCCAGAGGCGGTTGGGGCGCGTGATGAAGTCGACCTTTTCGACGAGCCCGCCGAACAGGTCGTAGAAGCTGATGCGGTTGAACAGACTCCCCTCGACGAACCCGGTGCGGTTCACGAACCCCGCGCGGGTGATGAAGTCCTCGCCCACGACGTTGAGGCTGTAGTTGAAGCCGAAATGCCGGCCGGTGCGGTCGACCTCGAACTTGCCGATCGGCGCGCTGCGGTCGATGCCGTCCTCGCGGGTCCACGCGCCGCCGATCTGGGCCTGGACGAAGTACATCCGGCCGAAGACGTGGCGGACGTCCGCGGCGAGGACGCGGTTGTAGCCGTTGCCGTCGAGGGACGTGCGGTCGGTGTAGAGGACGCCGGCGAGGGAGTTGTGGCCGAAGTCGCGCCGGACGCGCGTCACGTTGAACAGCGCGTCCTCGCCGCCGGCCTGGTCGAGCGCGGTGAGGTGCGCGATGGCGAGGTCGCCGAACTTCCCGGTGACCTTCCCGCCGGCGATCGGGTCGACGATCTGGCGCGTGTGCACGAGCTGGTTCGGCGCGGCGAACAGCTCGATCCCCTCGAGGAAGAACGGGCGCTTCTCCGGGAAGAAGAGGGCGAAGCGCTCGTTGATCGTGACCTGCCCCGCGTCGGCCTCGACCTGGCTGAAGTCGGGGTTGATCGTGGCGTCGAGCGACAGGTTGGTGAAGCCGACGTGGAAGTTCGCGCCGGCGTCCGGCTCGACGTCCTCGCGCTGGAACGTGCCGACGGTGGTGCGCAGCCCGTTGGCCGCGGCGGTCAGGAACGGCTGGGCCTCGAAGACGACGCCGCGCTCCATGTCGCGCAGCCCGGTGAGCGTACCGGACTGGGCGAGGAAGCTGGCGCTGGCGCGGCGGGCGGGCGCCCAGGTGTCCGTGTACCCGGTGCGCTGCACCTTCCGCTCGACCTGGAAGCCCCAGGACTGCGGTCCGTTCCCGCCCGGGTAGCGCAGGCTCTTGAAGGGGATGCGCACCTCGACCTCGTAGCCGTACTCGGTGATGCGCCCCTTGGATTGGAACCAGTAGTCCGGGCTGTTGTCGATCGAGCCGCCCCAGGTCCGCCCCGCGCCGCCGACGCCCTCGGTGCGCACGCCGTCGGCCTGGATCCCGAGCGGGTTGACCGCGAAGAAGAAGGCGCGCCGGCGGTCCTGGAAGGTGTCGAGGTAGAGGATCACGCGGTCGTCGCCGTCGATCGCGTCGCGGTCCGCGACGGTCGCGCGGATCGCGTCCGGCCGGCTGTCGTACGCGCGGATGCCGAAGTAGATCGCGTCGGGCGCGTACCAGACGAGGACCTCTGTCCGCTCGGCGGCGGGCCGGCCGTCGACCGGCTCGTGCTGGGAGAAGTTCGTGAGGACGGCCGCGCGGGCCCAGACGGCCTCGTCGAGGACGCCGTCGATCTCGACGGCGGCGTCCTCGACGCGTGGGATCTCGACCGACGGCGCCGTCTGGGCCGCCGCCTGCTGCATCGCGAAAGAAAGCGCGAACCAGAACACCGCGACACCTCTATTCCGGCCGCCGTGGTCCGCTACCGCGCCGGCCGCTCGTCTCGCCGTGCGGCGCGCCGCACGGCGCCTTCGGGGTCCAACCAGATGAGGGATCGCGGATTTTATCGGATCGGCGGGCCGCAAACAAGTTGGGCCGCGCCCGCGGCGGCGGCCGCGGGCGCGGCGGTGGTCCGGCCGTGTCGCCGCTTCAGAACGTCACGCCGATCCCAAGCACGAACTCGGGCTGGTAGTCGCGCGTCGAGATCTCGACGCCGCCGGTGCCGTAGAGGAACGGCGTCGCGGCGATGAGCCCGAACACGCCGCGCCCCTCACTGCGCCGGCCGATCTCGTCCCAGAAGCTGCCGTCGCCGCCGACGGGGTCGGGGCGGATGCGGATCAGATACTCCGGGCGCACGAAGAGGGCGAGCGAGAGGCGCTTCGCGGAGCCGAGCCGCTTGCCGATCCCGAAACCGATCGGGATGTAGGTCTCGGTGGCGTCCTCTTCGCCGGGCACCGGCCGTCTCTCGTGGCGGACACCGAAGGTGAAGCAGACGGGCGGCGCGTAGTCCATCATCTCGTACGCGATCGCGCCGCCGAGGACGAGGCCGAGCCCGGGATCGAACTCAGGGCGCCGCAGATAGAAGTCGAACGCGAACTCGGTGTTGAAGTTCATCCCGAGCCGGCCGCCGAAGGAGTTCGTCGAGCCGTCGGAGATCACTTCGCCTTGGACCGAGATCTGGCCCGGGCCGGCGGGGATGCCGAGGCAGACCTGCGCGACGGCGGGCGCGGCGGTGAGGAGCAGGGCCGGAGCGAGGACTGCGCCGGCGATGCCGATGCGGTGCTTCATGGCGCTCTCCTTTGGTTTGGGAACGTCCGTCTCCAACCGCACCCTCCATGCCAATCGCCGGTGAGGACACCCCCGGGGGGTCTGCGGTGTACCACCCCGACGACGTGTGACCCGGGAGTCGATGACGTGAAGAATAGATCGGATGCGGGGAGCCCCGAGGGAGGGGATGCGACGTCCCACGTTCGCACCCTCGGCGACGGGGACCTCGTGCATTTCATGAGACATACGCGCCGTCGGCTGGCAGGCGCGCGCGGGGACCAGGTCGCGGCGTACGCCGCGGCGCTCGCGGTACTGGAGCTGGAAGCGGCGCGGCGCGGGATCGAGATCCGCGGCGTGCGCGAGCGCGTGCCCGCGCCCGTCGCGGAACGTCGGCTCGACCAGGCCGTCCACGACGACGACACCGCCGGCGTGCGCGTGCTGCTGCGCTGGCTGGACGGGCCGGGGCTCTGGCGCGCGTACCGGTACGCCTTGCTCGTGCCGGACGCCGAGGAGCGGGCCCGGATCCTGGAGCGCGTGCACTGGCACCTCAACGTGCGGTTGTTCGGGGTGCAGGAGGGCCGCCGCAGGCGACGCCGCGCGGCGCAGGCGCTGCGCAAACTCGAGGCGCCGCGCAAGGCCGACCGGCTGCGTACGGCGCTCGCGTTCATGTTCCGCAAGTACTACGGACTGAGGGAGGGAAGCCGGGGATGATGGTGGCCGCGGCTGCGACGAATGTGACGCAGGCTCCGGAATGGGCGACCCGGGCGATCGAGTGGCTGCAGGCGCACCCGCTCGTCGCGGCGGTGGTCGGGCTCGGGCTGTTGACCGGCGCGGCGTGGGTCGCGCTCGTCGTCGTGCGACGCTACGTCCTGCGCATCGTCGCGCGCCTCACGCAGAAGAGCGCGACCTGGTGGGACGAGGTCCTCGTCGAGCACCACGTCTTCCACCGACTCGCCTGGGTCGTGCCACCCATCGTCGCCTACCAGGGGATCGAGTTCGTGCCGTACTTCCCGGCCGATCTCGCCGAACTTGTGCGACGCGTCGCGCTGGCGTCGCTCGCGCTCCTCGTCGTGTGGGCGTTCTCGGCGCTCCTCTCCGCGATCGACGCCATCTACCGCCGCTACCCGATCTCGAAGGACCGGCCGATCAAAGGGATCCTCCAGGTCTTCGTCATCGTCGCGCACATCGTGGCGTGGATCCTGGCGATCTCCGCGCTCCTCGACCGCGACCCGCTCTACTTCCTCAGCGGGCTCGGCGCGCTCACGGCCGTCGCCATGCTCATCTTCCGCGACAGCCTCCTCTCGCTCGTCGCGGGGGTGCAGATCACGGCGAACGGGCTGATCCGCGTGGGCGACTGGATCGAGATGCCCGAGTTCCGCGCCGACGGCGACGTCATCGACATTGCGCTCAACTCGGTCCGCGTCCAGAACTGGGACAAGACGATCACCGTCATCCCGACGCACAAGTTCCTGGAGCACTCCTTCAAGAACTGGCGCGGGATGAAGGAGGCGGGCGGGCGTCGCATCAAGCGGGCGTTCCACATCGACATGGGGACGATCCGCTTCCTGACCGAGGAGGAGATCGAGCGCTTCGGCCGGTTCGTGCTGCTGAAGGACTACATTGCGCGGAAGAAGAAGGAGCTCGAGGAGCACAACCGGATCCACGCGGCGGAGCCGGGCTACATCGCCAACGCGCGTCGGCTGACCAATATCGGGACGCTGCGGGCGTACATCGTCGAGTACCTGCGCCAGCATCCGATGCTGCGGCAGGACATGACGCTGATGGTCCGCCAGCTCGAGCCGGGCCCCGAGGGGCTGCCGCTCGAGATCTACGTCTTCACTGCCGACACGCGCTGGCCGGTCTACGAGTCGATCCAGGCGGACATCTTCGACCACGTCCTCGCGATGGTGCCGGAGTTCGGGCTCAAGATCTACCAGAAGCCGTCGGGCCGCGACGTGGCCGAGATCGCGGAGCGGGTCGCGGCGATCCCGCTGCAGCCGGCGTGATGGGCGGGGGCTCCACTCAGCGCCCGCGTCGGCCGGCCGGCTACAACCCCGACCGTCGCCAGACGCCCGTCGAGCGGTTCCGATCCGCGCGGCGGGATGCGTCGCTGGTCGTCATCGAGGGGCTGCACGCGCTCCGGCACGCGCTGCGCTTCGGCGCGGAGCCGTTCGAGGTGCTGACGTCGGATCCGGAGGGCGTGGAGCGGCTCGCGCGCGAGCTTGCTCCCGACGTCGCCGACCGGATCCGCGGCCTCGCCCGCACGATCGACCAGGCGACGCTGGACCAGCTCACGCCCGCGCCGATCCACACGAGCATCATCGCGCTGGCGCCGCGCCCCGAGCAGGACCTGGACGCCGCGCTCGCGGACCCGCGCCCCGCCCCCGTCGTCCTGATCGAGGAACCCGCGAACACGTACAACCTGGGCGCGATCGTGCGGATCGCCGCCGCCGCGGACGCGGCCGCGCTCCTCGCGACCGGCAAGCACGACCCGTGGAACCCCGGGTCGGTCCGTGCGGGCGCGGGGCTGCAGTTCGCGCTCCCCGTCGCGCGGGTCGACGCCGTGCCCGCCTGCGACCGGCCGCTCGTCGCCCTCGACCCGGACGGCGTCGTCGTCGAGCCCGCCGAGATCCCGCCGCGCTCGGTCCTGGTGTTCGGGACCGAGCGGTACGGCATCTCGGAAGAGATCGAACGGAGGGCGGACATGCGCGTTCGGATTCCGATGCGGCAAGGCGTGTCGAGCCTGAACGTGGCGACCGCGGTCGCGGCGGTGCTGTACGCGATGAAGTGGGGGAGCGGGCGGGGGAGCTGAGCGACGCGTTCGCCGCAGGCCGCACGCTCGCCGACGGTGCATGCCGCGCGGTCGCCGACGCTGCATGCCACGCGGTCGCCGACGTCGCGGGGCGCCCGGTCGCCCAAGGTCGCCGCTCACCCCGTCGCCTGACCCGCCACCACCCTCACCCCGATCCCGCCGTTCCTCGTTTGCAGCACCTCCTCGAGCCCGAGCCCGGTCCGCGCGTCGAGCTTCGGGTCGGCGGAGAGGAGGGTCACGCGCCAACCTCCGAACCGCTCGCGGGCGATCCGCCCGAATTCCGCGTAGAGGTCGAAGAGAGCGCGTCGCTCGCCGACGCGCACCCCGTACGGCGGGTTGGTGACGAGCCAGCCGGGGCCGGGCGGCGTGTCCACGGCGGTTAACGTCCGGGTGTCGAACGCGACGTCGCCCGCGACGCCGGCTCGCTCCGCGTTCGAGCGCGCGGCCCGGATCGCGCCGCCGTTCCGGTCGGAGCCGAGGATCGGGCCCGGCGCGGACGGGAGGATCGCCTCGCGCGCGCGGGCGACGACATCGTCCCAGAGCGCGGCGTCGTAGCCCGGCCAGCGCTGGAACGCGTAGCGGCGCGGCGCGTGGTCCGGACCGGCGAGGCCGGGCGGGATGCGGCGCGCGAGGAGCGCCGCCTCGATCGGGATCGTGCCGGAGCCGCAGAACGGGTCGACGAGCGGGGACCGGCGGTCCCATCCGCTCGCCAGCAACATCGCGGCGGCGAGCGTCTCGCGGAGCGGCGCCTTCGCCGTCGCCAGGCGGTAGCCGCGGCGGTGCAGCAGGGCGCCGGACGTGTCGGCGCTCAGTGTGAAGCGGTCGCGGTGGACGCGGACGATGAGGAGCTGCGGCGCGGTGCCGGCGTGGACCGTCGCCGACGGGACCGCGCGCACGACCGCCTCGGCGAGCCGCTCGGCGATCGCGGCCTCGTGGTAGAGCTTCGATTTGCGGCTGGTCACCCGGAAGGCGACGGCCGCGCCCGGGGCGACGACCGTCTCCCACGGCACCCGGCGCGCCTGCTTCTCCAGCTCCCAGAACGCGCGGGCGGTGAAGGTGCCCAGGCGCAGCACGATCCGGCTCGCCGTGCGCAGATGCAGGTTGGCGGCGTAGAGCTGTTCGAGCGTCCCGGCCCACTCGACGCCCGCTTCGTCGACGGTCGCTCCGCTCACGCCGAGCGCCGCCAGCTCTGCAGCGGCGAGCGGAGCCAGCCCGGGCGCGGTGATGGCGAAGAGCCGGAGCGGTTCGCCCCCGCTCACCACCACGTCACGTCGCGCGGGCGCCGTTCACGCTCTCCAGCAGCTCGATCGCGGCCGGCGGCAGGTGCTTCAGCGCCGTCGGCGTGAGCGGCATGTCCGGAACGTGGCGCCAGCGGTGCCGACGCGAGATCATGCACACGTTCTCCGGCGTCGTGCCGAAGACGTCGGCGATCCGCGCGTGCTCGACGCCCAGCCGGGCCAGCTCCCGGATCCCGATCACGCACAGCGCGTCCAGCCGCGCGTTCGGATGCCTCTCGCCGCGCCGCGCCGCCTGCTTCGGGTCCACCCGCCGCACCGGCCGCCGGTCGAGCGTGCCGCCGGGGATGTCCTTGCGCGCCATCCCCCGGCCGAGCTGGACGACGTACGAGCGCGAGATCTGATGCTTCGTCGCGATCTCCTCGATCGACAGCTCGCCCGCCGCGTACTCTTCCCGGATCTGCCGGACCTCCGCCTCGGTCAGCGGCGCGGTCCGCTGACGCCGACGCCGCCGCTTCGGGCTCGGCAACGCCCCGGGAATGTGCGCGTACGTGCGGCCGTAGACGCACGCCTGAATGGCTCGTTCCGTGACCCCCAGCTCCTCGGCGAGCTGCCGACACGTGGCCCGGCCACGCCGGACCTGCTCGCGGCAGTACGCCACGTGGCTCGCAAGCGCTCGCTGGCTCATTGCGTGGCTGCCCGTCTTCAGAAACGAATCGACTTGATTGTGATGAATGTCACCAAATTAACGGCTCCGCGCCGTTGCGCAACCTTTTTGGCGTGTCGTGCATGCCATCTCCGTGCCAGCCGCGGCCCGCGGGCCTTGCGACGGTGTGTGCACGGGGCTAAGATCGTCTTCCGATTGAGAATCAGTCTCAACGACCCGCCCCGCCGACGCGCGGCGCGGGGCACGCGACGAGGAGCGGACGAGCATGGCCAGGAATCGGAGGATCGCGATCGGGCTCGCGGCGGCGGTGGTGCTGGGCGGGTGCGGCGCCGGCGGCGCGGGCGACGCCGTCGTCAACGTCTACTCGCACCGGCACTACGAGGCGGACCAGCAGCTGTTCGCGCGGTTCACGGAGCTGACGGGGATCCGGGTGAACGTGGTGACGGCGTCCGCGGACGAGCTGATCACGCGGCTGGAGAACGAGGGGAAGAACTCGCCCGCGGACATCCTGATCACGGTGGACGCCGGGCGTCTGCACCGCGCGAAGGAGAAGGGGCTGCTGCAGCCGATCCGGTCGGAGGTGCTGGAGACGTCGATCCCTGCGACGTACCGGGACCCGGAGGGCTACTGGTTCGGCCTCACGCGACGCGCGCGCGTGGTGATCTACGACCCGACGCGCGTGAAGCCCGGTGAGCTGTCGACGTACGAGGACCTGGCGGACCCGAAGTGGAAGGGCCGGATCCTGTCGCGGTCGTCGGGGAACGTGTACAACCAGTCGCTGCTGGCGTCGCTGATCGCGGCGAACGGCGAGGAGGCGGCGGAGCGTTGGGCGCGTGGGGTCGCGGCGAACCTGGCGCGTCCGCCGGCGGGCGGCGACACGGACCAGATCAAGGCCGTGGCCGCGGGCGTCGGCGACGTCGCGATCTCGAACACCTACTACTTCGGCCGGCTCCTGTCGTCGTCGGATCCGGAGGAGCGGCGGCTGGCGGAGCGTCTGGCGGTCTTCTTCCCGAACCAGGACGGCCGGGGCGCGCACGTGAACGTGAGCGGCGCGGGCGTGACGACGAGCTCGAAGAACGTCGCGAACGCGATCCGGCTGCTGGAGTTCCTGGCGAGCGAGGAAGCGCAGCGGATCTTCTCCGAGGCGAATCTGGAGTACCCGGTGAACCCGCGGGTCGAGCCGGCGGAGATCCTGCAGGCGTGGGGCGAGTTCAAGGCGGACACGCTGAACCTGGCGCGGCTGGGCGAGCTGAACGCGGCCGCGGTGGCGATCTTCGATCGTGCGGGGTGGAGGTAGCGCCGGACTCTGGAGCCCGTGGACCGCGACGGCGGCCGGGGTGGCGCTGGCGCTGTCCGTCCCGATGCTGGTCGTGGCGGTCGGGGCGCTCGGCGCGGACGGCCGCGAGGTGTGGGCGCACCTGGCGTCGACGGTGATGCCGGAGTACCTGCGCAACTCGGTGGTACTGGCGGCGGGTTCGGGCGCGCTGGCGCTGGTGATCGGCGTGGCGTCCGCGTGGCTCGTGGCGACGCGCGACTTCCCCGGCCGGCGGTTGTTCGAGTGGTCGCTCGTGCTCCCGCTCTCGGTGCCGGCGTACATCGCGGCGTACACGTACGCCGGGATGCTGGACGTGACGGGGCCGGTGCAGCGCACGGCACGTGCGCTCGTTCCGTCGCTCTCCGACACCTTCGTCGCGATCCCGGTCATGCGGATCGAGACGATGGTGGTGATCTTCGCGCTGGTCCTGTACCCGTACGTCTACCTCCTCTCGCGGGCGGCTTTCCTGGGGCAGTCGCGGACGGCGCTGGAGGCGGCGTGGACGCTGGGGCACGGCGGCGCGTCGGCGTTCTGGCGCGTCGCGCTCCCGCTGGCGCGCCCGGCGATCGCGGCCGGCGTGAGCATGGTCGTGATGGAGGTGCTGAACGACTACGGCGCGGTCAGCTACTACGGCGTGACCACGTTCACGACCGGGATCTTCCGCTCGTGGCACGCGCTGGGCGACCTGGACGCGGCGATCCGGCTCGCGGCGATCCTCATGGTCTTCGTGCTCGCCGTGCTCGCGCTCGAGCGGTCGCAGCGCGGGCGGCGTCGTGTCGACGACACGCGAGGCACCGGGCACCGCCCGCTCCTCAGGCAGCGGCTGCGCGGTTGGCGCGCGTGGGCGGCATTCGCGGTCTGCTTCGCCCCGCTCCTCTTCGGCTTCCTCATCCCCGTCGCGCAGCTCGCGCTCTGGACGGTGAGGACCGCGGGCGACGTCGTCGACGCGAGCTACCTGCGGCTTGTGGCGAACAGCTTCGGGCTGGCGACGGTCGCCGCGCTGCTGTGCGTCGCTCTGGCGCTCCTCCTGGTCTACGCCGGGCGGCTCGACCGCGGCCGGACGGTGAGTGCGGCGAACCGCGCGGTCGTCCTCGGGTACTCGATCCCCGGCGCCGTGATCGCGGTCGGGATCATCGTCCCGTTCGGGTGGATCGACCGGACGGTGGACGCGTTCGCCGAAGCGACGCTCGGCGTCTCGACCGGCCTCCTGCTCAGCGGGACGCTCTTCGCGCTGGTGTTCGCGTACGCCGTGCGCTACACGGCGGTCGCCTTGCTCCCGCTCGAGGCCGGTTTCGAGCGGCAGTGCCGCAACCTGGACGACGCGTCACGGTGCCTGGGCGAGCCGCCGCTCGCGACGCTGTGGCGCGTCGCGCTCCCGCTGCTCCGCCGCACCCTCGTCGCCGCCGCGATCCTCGTGTTCGTGGACGTGATGAAGGAGATCCCGCTGACGTTGAGCCTCCGTCCCTTCAACTTCGACACGCTCGCGACGCGGGCGTACCAGCTCGCCGTCGACGAGCAGGTCGCCGAGTCCGCGAACGCGGCGCTCGTGATCATCGCCGTGGGGCTCCTTCCGGTCCTGGGGCTGGACCGGCTGCTGGCGAGGGGGCGGGGATGAGCGGGGAGGTGGATGTGGCATTCGGCCGGCCGGGCGCGGTTCCGGCGGAGACGACCGGCACGCTGGGGGCGGCTGCGTCGCCCGACGGACACGCCGCGGCGCGACCGGCCGCGCTCGAGGTGCGCGGGCTGACCAAGCGGTACCGCCGCGGCGACCGGCCCGCGCTGGACGGCGTCTGGCTCGACGTCGAGGACGGCGAGATCCTGACGCTCGTCGGCGAGAGCGGCTCGGGGAAGACGACGTTCCTGCGCCTCGTCGCCGGGCTCGAGCGTGCGGATGCGGGCGAGGTCGTGATCCGCGGCCGGACCGTGTGCGACGAGCGGACCTTCACGCCGCCCGAGCACCGCGGCGCCTCGCTCGTGTTCCAGGACTACGCGCTCTTCCCGCACCTCACGGTGGAGCGGAACGTCGGGTTCGGGCTGCGCCGGCTGGGGCGCGCCGAGCGGGCGGAGCGGGTGCGCGAGATGCTCGAGCTGGTCGGGCTCCTCGGCTTCGAGCGACGCTACCCCCACGAGCTCTCCGGCGGCCAGCAGCAGCGCGTGGCGCTGGCGCGCGCGCTGGCGCCCCGTCCGGCCGTCCTCCTCCTCGACGAGCCGTTCAGCAACCTCGACCGCGCGCTCAAGGCGCGCCTGCGCCAGGAGGTCGCCGCGCTGATCCGCGCGACCGGCACTACCGCGGTCTTCGTCGTCCACGACCCCGACGACGCCCTCGCCATAGGCGACCGCATCGCCGTCCTCCGCGACGGGCGGCTCGTTCAGCTCGGCAAGCCGCGAGAGATCCTCGACAGCCCGTGCGGGCCGTACGTGGCGGGGTTCTTCGGGGTCGGGGAGGTGGTGGGGGAGGTGGAGTTCTGAGGGCAGTTGCGGCCGCGCGGGCGCGGCTGCCGTGGCAGGGGGAGGGAAGGAATTGGTCCGGCGAGGCTACTGTGGCTGGCGGGATTGTGACGGTCCGGCGCGGCTTCCGCGGCCGGCGGCGGGTTGGAGGCAACTCGACTCGCCCGCCATGTCGGCCGCCCGCGTGCAAACTTCCCATTCATCGGGTCACCGACGGACGCTCGCGGATTTTTCCCCGCTAATGTGCAAACTCAGCACGCATTCTGCGTGTGCTGAGTTGACCACGATATGTGTGGATACTCGGCAAGTGCGGGCGAACGGGCCCACGCTTGCTACTTTTGCACCGCAACGGAAGGGGCGCCGGGGCCCGCCGCGACTCGAGCGGGTTTCCGAGACGCCGGCGTCGGGGCGCACCTGCCCCCACTTCGTTGCGACCACGGGGGTCCGAGCAGGCGCCCGGGCCCCGTGTTCCGACGACCGCGCGGTCTCGGGGCGGCACCCCCGCCTACCACCGTGTAGAAACTGCACACTCATCCCCGAAAATTCGGCACCGTGTGCAGTTTTTCCCCGCTAATGTAGAAACTGAGCACGCTGCATTCGTGCCGGCGCCCAGCGTGTGTAGTTCACCACGATATATGTAGAAACCCACCAAGGTTCGCGATTGATCGCGATCCGTGCTCAGTTTCTACAGCGGCGGCAGCCTGGGAGGGGCGTCGCCGGCCAGCACTATTTTCCGCCCGGCTGAAGGGTGCGGCCGTCCCGACCGACAGGCGCCTCGGTCGGCTCGGGTGTATGGCTGTGCCCGCCCGGCCGACCAGCGCCTCCTCAGCACGAGTTTCCGGGCGTCGCCTGCTCTGTCTCGATGTGTGCCGCCCGCCCGGGCCCGATGTGTGTCGCCCGCCCTGTGCCGGTGTGTGCCGCCCGCTCGGGCCCGATGGGCGTCGCCCGCGCGGTCCCAATCCCCTCAGATGATCCCGTGCAGCGGCCCGCCCCTGGCCGCCAGCCGCTCGATCCGCGGCTCGACGGCGGGGTCCTCCTCGAGCGGCGGCGCGTGGTGCGGCTTGATGCGCGCGTCGATGATGAGCGGGCCGCGGCACCCCCAGTGCTTGTAGGCGACGAACTCGCCGACGCCGTGCACGTCGTGCGACGGGTTGCTTCGGGTGAACGTCACCCACAGGAAGTTGGCGAGCGACGCGGCGGTGAACCCCGCGTCGTCGCAGAGGACGAGGAGAGCGAGGCCGCGCAGGGGGCCGTCGCCGGCTCCGGAACCTGCGGCGCCCGCGGACGCGGCCGTGGCGCCGGCACGGGCGGCGGCGACGTCGCCTGCGGTCCCGAGCCCCATCGCTTCTCGCAGCCACCGATCCAGCGCCTCGATCTCCCGCGCCGTCTCTTCGTAGCTCGAGAACGCCGGCGCTTCCACGGCGAGGACGCCGGGGAGCGCGAGGCGGAAGGCGTCGAACGGCCGGGGAAGATCGAACCCCTCCGGGACCTCGGTCCACAGCTCGCGTCGCCGGGGGCCCGCGGCGGCGATCACGAGCTTCGAGCCCTCGTTCAGCGCGGTCCCGGTGTAGTCGAGCGTGTCGATCGTCGTGCACGTCTGGAAGTGCAGGTCGCGCGCGGGGTCGAAGCGCTCGAGGACGTGCCGGAAGAAGCCGGCGACGTCGTGCACGTCGAGCGACGGGTCGTCCTCGCGCGCGGCGATCAGCAGGTACTTCGCCAGCGAGAGCTGGTTCGTGCCCAGGATGTGGTTCGCGATCGTGAGCAGCTCCTGGGGCCGCCGGTCGCGCGGGTCGAGGTACGGCGTGTAGCGCTCGCTCCCGATCGCCAGGCAGAGTGGGTGCACGCCGGCGGCGTCGACCGCGTGGACGGCGTGGAGCCCCGGGATCTCGTTGGGGATGGCGTCGCCCGTAAGCTCGTGGACGAGCGCGCCGAAGCTGGTGTCCTCCTGCGGCGGCCGCCCGACGACGGTGAACGGCCAGATCGCGTCCTTTCGGTGGTAGACCCGGTGCACGCGCAGGACCGGGAACGGGTGGGCGAGGGAGTAGTAGCCGAGGTGATCGCCGAAGGGGCCCTCGGGCTTCAGCTCATCGTGGTGGACGGTGCCGGTGATGACGAAGTCGGCGTCGGCGGAGACGCAGAACCCTTCGTCGTCGTAGAAGTAGCGGAAGCGACGTCCGCCCAGCGCGCCGGCGAAGATCAGCTCCGACAGCCCTTCGGGAAGCGGCATCATCGCCGCGAAGGTGTGGGCGGGCGGGCCGCCGACGAAGATGCTGACCTTGAGCGGCTGGCCGGCCTCGCGCGCCCGCGCCTGGTGCACGCCGATCCCCCGGTGGATCTGGTAGTGGAGCCCGATCTCCCGGTCGGGGACGTAGTCGTTCCCCGCCATCTGGATCCGGTACATCCCGAGGTTCGCGTGCATGATCCCCGGCCGGGTCACGTCCTCGGTATAGACCTGCGGCAGGGTGATGAACGGCCCGCCGTCCTTCGGCCAGCTCACGATCTGCGGCAGCTCGGAGATGCGCGTGCGGCCGTGCAGGATCGGCGCGCCGCGGCGTCGCTTCTTCGGGAGCGCGTAGAGCGCGGTGCGGAGCGCCGGGAGGTGGCGCAACGGGTGCTTCGCGGCGGCGACAGGGTCGTATTTCAGTCCGACGAGCGCCTGGACGGCCGCGAAAGTGTCGCGGAACATGAAGCGCGACCGCTCGAGCGTGCCGAAGAGGTTCGACACGGCCGGGAAGCGCGACCCCTTCACGTTCTCGAAGAGGAGCGCGGGGCCGCCGGCGGCGTAGACGCGTCGCTGGATCGCCGCCATCTCGAGGTACGGGTCCACCTCCTCGCGGATGCGGACCAGGTGGCCGTGTCGCTCGAGGTCGCGGATGCAGGCGGACAGGCTCGGGTAACCCAATGAACTGCTCCGGGTTGGAGTTTCGGCGGAAAAGGTAACGTGTGGGGCGGAGCGACGCCAACGGAGGGGGAGCGACGTCGCGTGGCCCGGTGAGGCGCGGGGTCCGGGGCGGTGTGTGGTCCGGTGTGGTGCGTGGCCCGGTGTGGTGCGCGGTCCGGGGCGGTGCGTGGTCCGCGCGGTGGGTGGCTCGGTGTTGTCCGCGACCCGGTGCGGTGTGTGGCTCGGTGCGGCGTGTGGCTCGGTGTGGTGTGTGGCCGGGCACGGCGTGCGCCCGGGCGCGGGGTGCCCGGATGTGGCGTGCGCCCCGGGGCGCGGCGTGTGCCCGGGCATCGCGTGTGCCCGGGCATCGCGTGTGCCCGGGCGTCGCGTGCGCCCCGTGGCGCTCCGGGGCGACGTCGCCTACCACCCGCCGGCGAAATACTTGACTGCGGCAACAATGTCGTGTAATCCGTCAAGTATATCGCGGCCGACGGTCCCCTTCCCCAGGAGGCGACGATGGACGGTACCGAGCTGGAGCGGCGCATCGAGGCCGTGCGGCGGTTCAACCGATTCTACACGCAGAAGATCGGCGTGCTGAGCCGGGGCTACCTGAACACCCGCTTCACGCTGACCGAGGCGCGGGTGCTGTACGAACTGGCGCATCGCGAGCCGACGACGGCGGCGCAGCTCGGGCGGGAGCTGGGGCTGGATCCCGGCTACCTGAGTCGCATCCTGCGCGGCTTCCGGGAGCATGGGCTGATCGAGCGACGTCGCTCGGAGGCCGACGGGCGCGAGCACCTGGTCTCGCTGACCGGGGCGGGCCGGGAGGCGTTCGCGCGGCTGAACGCAGCGTCGCGGGGCGATATCGAGGCGATGCTGACGCGGTTGTCGCCGGAGGAGCAGGACCGCCTGGTGCGTGCGATGGGCGCGATCGAATCGCTCCTCGGCGCGGCGCCGCAGCGGCCGGTACCGTACATCCTGCGCCCGCACCAGCCGGGCGACATGGGGTGGGTGGTGCACCGGCACGGGGTGCTCTACAACCAGGAATACGGCTGGGACGAGCGGTTCGAGGCGCTGGTGGCGCAGGTCGTCGCCGACTTCATCCGGAACTTCGATGCGAGGCGGGAGCGGTGCTGGATCGCGGAGATGGAGGGGGAGCCGGTCGGGTCGGTGTTCCTCGTGAAGCATCCCGAGCGGGAGGGCGTGGCGAAGCTCCGGCTGCTGCTCGTCGAGCCGCGGGCGCGTGGGCTGGGGATCGGCAGGCGTCTGGTGCAGGAGTGCACGCGCTTCGCGCGGCAGGCTGGCTATCGGACGATCACGTTGTGGACGAACAACGTGCTGCTCGCGGCGCGGCGGATCTACGAGCGGGAGGGGTACCGGCTGGTCCACGCGGAGTCGCACCAGGAGTTCGGGGAGGGGCTGATCGGGGAGACGTGGGAGTTGAGGTTGTGAACGACGGCGCCGCCGCCGCCGCCACCGCGGACCAGGCACCGAAATCCAGAGTTGCTACGGAATGCCATGCCGTTGGCCCGGCGGGCCATGGTTGGAGGCCGGTCTTGTCATGCGTGGGCGGATGGGGGATTTGGTGTTGTGCACGGCGTTCCGGCCGCCCATAATCTAGAGGTCTTCATGGGCGTCGACCATGGCTGAATGGGTCGATTCTGGAAAATGGAACCAGGTCCGTTAGAAAGATGACACGGTTTTCTCTTCTGCTCACGACTCTCGTCCTTGCCTCCGTCGGCACGGCCTGGGCGCAGGACGGCCGCGGCGCCGCCGCGGCGGCGCCGCGGCCGTCCGCCACCACCGGCGACGACCCGCGGATCCAGAACCTCCGCCAGCTCACCTTCGGCGGGACCAACGCGGAGGCGTACTTCTCGGCCGACGGCCAGCGCCTGATCTTCCAGGCGACGCGGCCGGGCGAGTCGGCGTGCGACCAGATCTACACGATGAACCTGGACGGGAGCGACGTGCGCCTCGTCTCGACGGGGAAGGGGCGCACGACGTGCGGGTACTTCTACCCGGCGGGCGACCGGATCCTGTTCAGCTCGACGCACCACATCGCCGACGAGTGCCCGACGCCGCCGGACCGCAGCCGCGGCTACGTCTGGGGGCTCTTCGATTACGACGTCTTCATCGCGAACGCGGACGGGTCCGGTCTGCGCAACCTGACGAACAGCCCGGGCTACGATGCGGAGGCGACGATCTCGCCGGACGGGCGCAGCATCGTCTTCACCTCGACGCGCGACGGCGACATCGAGATCTACGTCATGGACGCCGACGGCGGGAACGTGCGCCGACTGACCCACGAGCCGGGGTACGACGGCGGCCCGTTCTTCTCCCCCGATGGCACGAAGATCGTCTACCGGGCGCACCACCCGACGGACCCCGAGGAGCTGGCCGACTTCCGCGCGCTCCTCGCCGACAAGCTGATTCGCCCGAACCGGGTCGAGATCTGGATCATGGACGCCGACGGTTCGAACAAGCGCCAGCTCACGAACAACGGGGCGGCCAACTTCGCGCCGTTCTTCCACCCCGACGGGAAGCGGATCATCTTCAGCTCGAACATGCACGATCCGCGCGGCCGGAGCTTCAACCTGTACATGATCGACGTCGACGGCGGGAACCTGCAGCGGATCACGAACCACCCGGGCTTCGACAGCTTCCCGATGTTCAGCCCGGATGGGAAGAAGCTGGTGTTCGCGTCGGACCGGAACGCGTCGGACCCGCGCGGCGAGATCAACGTGTTCATCGCCGACTGGGTGGAGGGGGCGATCTCGTCGCGGTAGCTGCCGCTGCGCCGCGGTCGGAGGCGACGTCCGGGCGGCCGCATTCGTCGCGGTGGGCGACGCCGCGCCGCGTGCCGCTGCGCCGCGGTGTGAAAACTCACCACGGACCGCCGATTTCTCGGTTCCGCGGTGAGTTTCCACATTAGCGGGGCAAAAGTGAACGCGCGTCGAGCCGAGGGATCGACGCGCGTTCACTTTTCACATTAGCAAAGGGAAACTGCACGCTCATCGCCAGGGAGGTCGATGAGTGTGCAGTTTCTACATCGTATCCGGATACGACTGCGCGGCGCGCCGCGACGGTGGTCGTGACCACGTGCCATACGTCGTCCGGTGGGCGCTACGTCGCGGCGCGCCCCGGGTCGGTCCGGCGTGTCCTGCATCATCGGGACGCACGCCGCGCCGGTCCGACCCGCCTCACGTCAATCCGACGCCCCCCGCGCGGACGGCGGCGTGCGCGGCAGCTGCGGGTGCGTCACCACCGGGAATTCGCCCGTGAGCGACTCGAGGAACGCGACGAGCGCGTCGACCTCTTCCTGCGTGAAGCGTCGCTTGAGCTGCACCCACCCCATGATCGAGACGGCCTCGTGCAGCGTGGCGGCGCTGCCGTCGTGGAAGTAGGGGGCGGTGAGGGCGACGTTGCGCAGCGGCGCGATGCGGAAGACGTAGCGATCCTCGTCGCGCCCGGTGACGGCGGCGCGGCCGATGTCGCTCGAGCCTTCTACGTGCGAGAAGGCCGCGTACCCCTGGCCGCCGAGCATGACGCCGTTGTGGCAGCTGATGCACCCGGCGTCCTGGAAGATCCGGAGCCCCTCCTTCTGCTTCGGCGTGAGCGCCGCCTCGTCGCCGCCGAGGTAGCGGTCGAACGGGGAGCCTGGGGTGATGAGCGTGCGCTCGAAGGCGGCGATCGCCCTGGCGATGTTGTCGAACGTCAGCGGATCCTCCTCGCCCGGGAACGCGGCGGCGAAGAGCGGCTCGTAACCGACCTCGCGCAGTCGTTCGACCGCCTCCTCGGGCGTGAGGTCCATCTCGACGTGGGCCTGGATCGGGCCCTTCGCCTGCTCCTCCAGCGTCGGCGCGCGGCCGTCCCAGAACTGCGCCGTGAGGAACGCGGCGTTGTAGACGGTCGGGCTGTTGCGCGGCCCCGTCCGCGCGCCCTCGCCGATCGCGACCTGGCGCGCATCCACCCCGGCCGCGCCGACGACGTGGCACGTGTTGCACGAGATGATGCCGGACCGCGAGAGCTTCGGCTCGAAGAAGAGCTTGTGTCCGAGGTCGATCCGCTCGGGCGTGCCCGGGTTGTCTTCGGGGTGCTCGGCGGTTTCGGGCAACGGCTGGAAGAGGGGCGAGACGTCGGCGGGTCGGGAGCCCTTGGTCGCGAGCCGGGTTTCTTCGGGCATCCGGCCGATTTCGCAGGCCGCGGACCCGAGGAGCGTGATGCCCGCGAGAAGCAGCAAACCCGCGACTGCAGCACCGGCACCGGACCTTCGTTGCTCCGGGCGCGCCGCACCGCGGGTACGTCGTTGCACGGTCATGGCTTCGCCTCCTATCTGAGGTCAGCGGCCGTGCCTGCGCGCGAGCCGCGCCGGGTTCGGGCACGACCGCATCGGCAATATAGGAGGCGACGATGTCGGGGGCAAACCACGCGGCCGCGCCGCCCCTCACTCCACCTCGGCTTCCAGCAGCGGCTCGTGGTGGCAGTTGAAGCAGGAGATCCTGTGCGGCAGGGCGATCCGGGCGCCCGGCTCGACGACGAGCGCGTTGCCGCAGCTCGGGCACCGCGTCTCGAGGCGACGCACCTCGTAAGGGCCGCGCCACTCCTTCCATCCGAGATAGATCCCGGCGCCCATGGCGGCGAGGAGCCAGAGGACGTGGGGCGGCAGGATCGCGAGAACCGGCGCGGCGCACCAGCACCCGGCGAGAAAGAGGAGCGCGCGCGTGAGTCGGACCGGCGTCGGCCGGTGCACGAGCTCGACTTGCGCGGGGACGGACTTGAAACCGAAGAGGGTGACCCGGGCGGCAGGCGACTGCACCTCGACTGATCGCGCCATCGACTTCGACGGGTTGGGGACCACACGAACCGACGGAGCCCCGGCGGCCGCGGCCGCCGGGGCGCCGGGGCGGCTACAACGAAGAAAGATCGCGAGATGGGCCCGGGGGTGCAACCTCAGCTCTTCTTCGACGTCTTGGCGAACACGGGCGCGAGGAGCTGCTCGACGTTCTTCCCCTTGCACTTGGGGCACGTCGGCTTGATCGAGCCGTGGTCGGTGATCCGCTCGATGCGCGTGAAGGTGGCGTGGCAGTCCTTGCACTGGTACTCGTAGGTCGGCATGCGTCCCTCCTCGCGGCTTGTGGGGTGGGATGCGAAAAGGCCCGCCGCTCCCCGCGACGGGCCTCCGCGCCAATCTTAGCGCGAGCCGCGCCACGCGTCCATGGGACAGCGCAAACGGGCGCGCGGGTTGTGGTCCGGGACGCGGCGGGGCGCGGCGAGGCTCGGCGGGTGCGGTGGGCGCGGTGGGCGCGGCGGGCGCTCCGACGTGAGGGCGACGATGCACGCCGGGGCTCGGGCGCGTGCCGCCGCGCCCTCAGTGCACCCCACCCAGCACGAACACGAACGCCCACTCCTCGTGGCGGTCGAGGGGCCGTGCGACGCCGACGCCGACCGAGCCGCCGAAGAAGGTGAGAAGGACGTCGACGGCGCTGCGGACGCCGCCGGTCGGGCGCGAGCCGAGGGCCTGGATGGCCGCGGCGGCGTCGTCGGACGCGTCCGTCCATCCGGCGTGCCACTGGGCGGCGGGCGCGGGGGACAGCCCGGGGAGGACGAGCCCGCCGAGGCGGATCGGCGTGTCGAGGATCCCCGGGTCGTATCGCACCATCCCGCGGACGAGCGCGGCGCGGTCGCCGGCGAACTCCTTGTAGTCGTAGCCCGGGAGCGTCGTGGCGGTGCCGATCTCGTAGAGCGTCTGGAGCGGCGGCGTGTCGCTGTCGACGAATCCGGCGTCGAGTCGGGCGGCGAAGGTCCACGGGCCGTGCATCGCGCGGAGGTGGAGCCGCCCCTCGAGGCGACGCCAGACGAGGTCGCCGGCGGCCTGCTCGAGGGTGAGCGCCGCGCCGAGTCCCGGCCGGAGCGAGCCGATGTGGACGGACCGCCCGTGCTCGAGGGTGAGGCGCGCGAGTCCATAGCGGCCGGGGTCGACCGGCCGGTTCGTCCGCAGCGTGTCGCCGCCGAAGGGGCCGCGCAGCACGCGACGTCGCTCGGCGCGGTCCTCGGCCCACCCGGCCTCGAGGCGGAGCCGGGAGTCGCCGCCGGCGAGGGTGCGGGACAGGGCGAGGACGACGTCGCGTCGGTCCAGGTAATCGTAGCCGTCGTCGCCGGCGAAGAGCATGAAAATGCCGCTGCCCCCTCGCTCCCACGGCGAAGCGAAGTCGTTGGTGTGCGCGAGGCTGCGGGCGGCGCGGGCCGTCGCCTCCCACGCCCCGCGGCGGAGCGAGAGCTCGAGCGCGCCGCGCGGCGTCGCCTCGGCCCATGCCCAGCCGGCGTTGCCGTGGAGCGTCAGTCCGGGCGCCGCGTCGCGGAACGCGAGCGTCGCGCCGAAGCCGGTGTAGAGCCCTTCGACCCGGTTGTAGCGGAGCGCGTCGGAGACCCGCTGCACGCCGAACCGGAGGTGTGGCGGCCCGAAGGGGCGCATGTCGGCGGGCGCGACGTCGTCGAAGTCCCGCGCGCTGAGCGGCGACGTCGCCTCCCCCGGCTCCCAGCTCCAGCCGTCGAAGCCCGAGATGGAGTCGGCCGGGGCGAAGGTGAGGCGGAAGCTGGGGCGCGCGGTGGAGTCCGCGGGAGTGGGGGTACCGGCGGGGACCGCGGCCGCAGCGGGCGCGGCCGCACCGGCGGCCTCGGTGAGTGCGCCGGGTGCGCCGGGTGCGCCGGGTGCGCCGGGTGCGCCGGGTGCGCCGCCGGCCCCCGCGTCGCCTCCGGCCTCGGGCCCGGCGTTCGGCGCCGCGGCGAGCATCTCCACCCCGTGCTCGCGGAAGTGGGTGACGATCCGGACGACGGCGCGCGAGTCGGACAGGAGGGGCGACGTCGCCTGCAGCTCGATCCGCTGGCGGTACGGCAGCCAGAAGCGCCCCTCGAACTCCGCGTTCTCCAGCTCGACGAAGGCGAGGGCGCGCGTGGTGCGGGCGAGGAGGCGGGTCGCCGGCCCGACGTCGGGGTTCACGGCGATCAGCCGACCGCGCATCCGGACGATGTGGTGCCGGTCGGCGTCGAGGTCGATGTCGCCCGCGAAGAGGAGGGCGCGACCCTCTGGCGCGCGACGCGGCGTGACCCGCACGCGCACGACCCTGAGCGTCCGCTCGGGGAGGTGGACGACGGCGACGGTGTCTCCGCCCTCGTACCGGTAGTACTCCGGTCCTTTCGCCGAGAACGGGTGGATCGATTCGTAGACGGGTCGGGGTTTGCGACGACGGCGGCGGGTCGCGTCGTCGTCGCCGCCGGCGCCGGGGTTCGCGGCGTTCGCGTCGCGCGGGGCGGTGGCCTCGCCCGGGGCGGCCGTGGGGCCCTCGGCCGCACCCGTGTCCGGCGCGAAAAGCTGGAGATGCTCGCCATAGAGGATCGGGACGACGAGCGTGCCCCGCAGGTACGTGAGCGCCGAGAGCGACGGTCCCGCCGTCTGCACCCGATGTCCGATCACTCGCTGCTCGTACGACCCGTCTCGTCGCCACACCAGCCGGGTCGCGATCTGCTCGATCTGCCCGCTCAGCTCCTCGCCCTCCGTCGTGTGGATGATCAGCGCGGCCTCGGATTCGGTGAGGGCGCGGTAGGAGTGGAGCGTTGCCGGCACCTGGCGGTTCGCGGCAGCGGCCCGGGCGATGAGGGCGTGGAGGGTGGTGTCGGGGGGCGGTTGGAGCTGGAGGAGTGCGGTGAGGGTTAGCGTGGTGAGCATGGTGGGGTAGGTGTCGGGTGTCAGGTGTCAGGGCTCAGGGCTCGGGGCTCGGGGCTCAGGGCTCAGGATTCGGGGTTCGGGGTTCGGGGTTCGAGCGGCCGTGGGCTCGCCGCTGCTGATGCTCGGGAGCTGATCGACAGCGGGACGGCGGCGTGCGCGGAGGGTAGTGCGCGCCGGCGGCCGCGGGCTTTCCGGTGCGTCCCCGCCCGCTATTGCTTCTGCCTGTCAGGATGGGACAGGTGCCACCCTCTCGGCAACCGCAAACCCTCTTCCGCAACCACGTTACATCCTGTCCCCGCAACCCATCGCGCTCTGTCTGCAGGAATTGTTGGTCCGGGGTCACGGCCACGGTCGTTGCCCCCGCGACCGCCGCGCCGCAAGCGCGCCCGCCCTGCCGACGGCGGTGCGGCCGCCCGCTCC
>CALBZE010000028.1 GCA_937889645.1 uncultured bacterium | reverse complement strand
CGAGCGCCACACCCCGATCCCCGATCCCCGATCCCAGAGCCCCAAGCCCCGGGCCCCAAGCCCCAAGCCCCAAGCCCCAAGCCCTAAGCCCCGAGCCCTAAGCCCCGACACCCGACACCCGCCACCCAACACCTACCCCCAGATATAGCGCACCCGCCCCTATCCCCCTAAATTGCGCCCGCTTTCTGCGCCGACTCCGTCGAACGAACGACGCGGCGCGACGCGCCGGCCTCATCGGCATACCGCGAACGCGGATCCTCCGACCCGAACCGGTGTAGTCGCGACGACGCCGTTTCCTTTTCCATAAGTCGTTGCCTGAAAAGAGATTCTGGGCAGCGGCACCCAGGACCGCCGTCGTGCGCTCCCTCGCGTCGCGCGGACCCGCGAGCCCGGCCTCGCCCCGCATGCTCGAGCGAGCGCGCGCCCTCGCGCAGCCGGACGGCGGCCATCGAGTCCACACCGCCACGTGAGAGGGCCCATGGAGGGTATCAGGCAACTGTTGAGCTCTTTCGTCAGCGCACTCGACCCGATCGTCTCGCGAGTGAACGGCTGGGTCTGGGAGAAAGGGATCCCGGTCGGCGGCGAGGAGATCCCGTTCGTCATCATCGCGCTCCTCGGCACCGGCTTCTTCCTGACGCTCTACCTGGGCTTCGTCCAGATCCGGCGCTTCGGGCACGGCGTCGCGGTCACGAGCGGCAAGTACGACGACCCGAACGAGCCGGGCGACGTCTCCCACTTCCAGGCGCTGACGACGGCGCTCTCCGCGACGGTCGGGATCGGGAACATCGCCGGCGTGGCGATCGCGATCCACTGGGGCGGCCCGGGCGCGCTCTTCTGGATGTGGATGACGGCGTTCTTCGGGATGGCCATCAAGTACTCGGAGGTCACGCTCGCCCAGCGCTACCGCCACGTGGTGACCGAGGAGGAGGGCGCGAGCCAGGGTTCGGTCGCGGGCGGGCCGATGTACTACATCGAGCGAGGGCTCGGCCCCCGCTGGAAGTGGATGGCCGTCTTCTTCGCCGTGATGCTCGGCTTCACGGCGTTCCTGACGGGGAACGCGGTCCAGGCCAACACGGTCGCCGACTCGATGCTCGGCAAGTTCGGCACGCCGACGTGGATCACCGGCCTGGTCACGACGCTCATCGTCTTCTCCGTCATCATCGGCGGGATCAAGCGGATCGGTAAGGTCACGGCGGTGCTCGCGCCGGCGATGGCGGCGATCTACGTGCTCGGCGGGCTCATCGTGATCCTGACGAACGTGGACCAGGTCCTGCCGAGCCTGGCGCTGATCGTCAAGGAAGCGTTCAACCCGTCGGCGGGCGTGGCCGGCACGGGCGTCGGCGCGATCCTGGTCACGATGATGTGGGGCGTGAAGCGTGGGCTCTTCTCGAACGAGTCGGGTCAGGGCTCGGCCCCGATCGCGCACGCGGCGGCGAAGACCGACGAGCCCGTCTCGGAAGGCGTCGTCGCCCTCCTCGAGCCGTTCATCGACACGATCGTCATCTGCACGATCACGGCGCTCACGATCATCATCACCGGCGTCTGGAAGGAGCGGATTCCGACGGTGCTCGACCTGCGCAGCGGGGATGTCTCCTACCTCGCGCTCGACGAGAGCGGCCGCTTCGTCCGCACCTCGGCGCCCTCGGAGATCCGCATCGTCGACGGCGCCCACGCGACGGAGGACGTCGGCGCGCCGCTCTTCGCCTGGCACGAGGCGAAGGTCGAGCGCTTCTACGTCGACCCCGAGATGACGGTGCTCTTCAACGGCGTGATCGACGTCGCTCGCGGCGTCGCCCGTGCGGATGACGGCACCGAGTACCCGACGCTGCACGGCGAGGCGGTCGAGTCGGGCGCGCCGCTGACGATGCTCGCGTTCCGCCGCGGACTCCCGGGCGAATGGGGCGACTTCATCGTGCTGATCAGCGTGATCCTGTTCGCCATCTCGACCGCGATCTCGTGGAGCTACTACGGCGACCGCTGCGCCTACTACCTGTTCGGGGCGAAGGCGATCCTGCCGTACAAGCTGGTCTACGTGGGCATGCACTTCGTCGGCGCGACGCTGGCGCTCAACACGGTCTGGGCGATCGGCGACATCGCGCTCGGCATCGTCATCCTCCCGAACCTGATCGCGCTGATCCTGCTGGCGCCGAAGGTCAAGGAGATGACGAACAGCTACTTCGAGCGGAAGCCGTGGCTCGAGAACGCCGAGGTGCACGCGCGCATCGTCGCCGAGCGGAAGGCGGCGAAGCAGGTGCAGTAGTCGGGCAGGCAGCCAAAGGAGCCGGCGAGGGTGCGGCACCGAGGCAAAGCGCCAGCGTGAGGGCGAAGGGGGTGGTCGTGTGAAGAAGATCGTGGTCCTGGGCGCCGGCCGCGTCGGCGGCGCCATCGTGCGCGATCTCGCCGCCACGGGCGAGTTCGAGGTCACGGCGGCCGACGCGTCGGCCGAGGCGCTCGCCCGCCTCGAGGGGACGCCGCGCGTCGTGACCGTGCAGACCGACCTCTCGGACCCGGCCGAGCTCGGCCGGGTCCTCGACGGTCAGGAGCTCGTGGTCGGCGCGGTGCCCGGCTTCATGGGGTTCGAGACGCTACGCCGCGCGCTGGAGGCGGGCAAAGACGTCGTCGACATCTCGTTCTTCCCCGAGGACCCCTTCGAGCTGGACGCGCTCGCGCGCGAGAAGGGGCGCACGGCGCTCGTCGACTGCGGCGTCGCTCCAGGCTGCAGCAACCTGATTCTCGGCCGGTACGAGGCGGAGCTGGACTCGACCGAGCGCTTCGTCTGCATGGTCGGCGGGCTCCCGGTCGAGCGACGCTGGCCGTACGAGTACAAGGCGCCCTTCTCGCCGATCGACGTGATCGAGGAGTACACTCGCCCCGCCCGCTTCCGCCGCGACGGCAAGGACGTCGTCATGCCCGCGCTGAGCGAGGTCGAGCTGGTCGATGTCCCGGGCGTCGGCACGCTCGAGGCGTTCAACACCGACGGGCTGCGCACGCTGCTGCGCACCTGCCGCACGCCGTCGATGGTCGAGAAGACGCTCCGCTACCCCGGCCACGCCGAGCGGATGCGCATGCTGCGCGAGACGGGCTTCTTCGACGTCGAGCCGATCGACGTCGGCGGCGCGCGCGTCCGGCCGATCGACGTCGCCGCCCGCCTCCTCTTCGACGCCTGGATGCTCCGCCCCGGCGAGCAGGACCTGACCGCTATGCGCGTCGAGGTCGAGGGGACGAAGGACGGCAAGCGCGTGCGCCACGTCTACACGCTCCTCGACCGCTACGACGAGCGTACCGGGATCCACTCCATGGCCCGCACCACCGGCTACACCTGCACCGCGATGGTGCGCATGGTCGCGCGGGGGATGTTCCGCGAGCCGGGCGTGCACCCGCCGGAGATCGTCGGGCGGGACGAGGCATGCTTCGATTTCATCATGACCGAGCTCGCGGCGCGGGGGGTGGAGTTCAGGCACGAGGTGGAGGGGTGAACCGGCCGGGCGCGCGGCGTGCATAGGCGATCCGCACGCCGGCGGCGCCAGGCCCGGGACGCGCATCCCACCGCGTTCGGTCCACCTCCGGGATCCGCGCCCCGGGGTCCGGGTATTCGGCATTTCGGCAACGGAACGCGACCCGCCGTGAGGCGGGTCGCGTCGCATACCCACAGGAGGTAGCGCCATGCCCTATCCGGAACTCATGATCGCGCCGATGCGCAGAGAGCTGACCCGCCTCGGGATCGAGGAGCTGCGCACGCCCGAGGATGTGGACGCCTTCATGGAGAAGGCGAAGGGCGGCACCGCGATGATCGTGATCAACTCGATGTGCGGCTGCGCGGCCGGGAGCATGCGCCCCGCCGTCGCCATGGCGCTCGAGCACGACACCCGCCCCGAGCACATGGCCACGGTCTTCGCCGGGCAGGAGGTCGAGGCGACGGCGCGCGCCCGGGAGTACATCGTCGGCTACCCGCCGTCGTCCCCCTCGATCGCGCTCTTCAAGGACGGCCAGGTTGCCTTCATGCTGGAGCGCCACCAGATCCAGGGGCGCCATCCGATGGAGATCGCGGAGGATCTGATGCGGGCGTTCGACGAGCACTGCGGGGAGCGGGTGGAAGGGTAGGGCGACGGGGCGCGCCTCACGGAGCCGGCGACCTCGCCTCCATCTCCAGCAGGCGACGCTTGCGCTCGGGCCCCCAGCGGTAGCCGCTGAGGTCGCCGTCCCCGCGGACCACGCGGTGGCAGGGGATGACGAGGGCGACGCGGTTGCTGGCGCACGCGCGGGCGACGGCGCGGGCGGCGGTGGGGCGGCCGATCGCCTCGGCGAGCTCGCTGTAGCTGCGGGTGCGGCCGTAGGGGATCTCCCGCAGCGCCGCCCAGACGCGGCGCTGGAAGTCGGTCGCGGGGACGTCGAGGGGGAGCGGGAGGCTGGTTCGCTCTCCCTCGAGATAGGCGAGAATCTGGTCGACCCAGCCCCGCAGTTCTGCGTCTGCCGGCTCGATCGTGGCGCGCGGGTATTCGCGGTGGAGCGCGTCCACGAGGGAGGCATCGTCGTCCCCCAGGGTGACGGCGCAAAGACCGCGCTCCGTGGCGGCGACGAGGAGGCGGCCGAGCGGGGTGGCCGCCGTGGTGAAGTGAATCCGCATCCCCTCTCCTCCGCGCCGGTAGGCGCCTGGCGTCATTCCGAGATTCATGCTTGCCTGTTCGTAGAGGCGGCTGGTCGAGCCGTAGCCGGCCTCGAAGGTAGCGCGCGCGACGGTCTCCCCCTCGCGCAGGCGCTCCTTGAGCCGTTCCAGTCGCCGCACCTCCACGTAGCGACGCGGTGAGAGCCCGACGAGGCGCTTGAACGTGCGCTGGAGGTGGTGCGGGCTCATGTGCGCCACGCGCGCGAGGCGCTCGAGGGTGACGGTCTCGTCCAGGTGCGCGTCGAGGTACTGCTTCGCCGCTTCGATGCTGCGCCGCGTCGCGGTGAGCCCGCCGCGGTCGGGGCGGCAGCGCTTGCACGGCCGGAAGCCGGCGGCCTCGGCCTCGGCGGGGCCGGCGAAGAATCGAACGTTCTCTCGCCTCGGTAGACGCGAGGCGCAGCCGGGGCGGCAGTAGATCCCGGTCGAGGCGACGGCGTAGATGAAGCGGCCGGCGTAGGCCGGGTCGCGGGAGCGGAGTGCCGCCCAGGCCTCGTCGTCGTCGATCCGGTCTTCGACCAGGACGGCGCTAGTGCGCATCGAGCCCCGCGGGGTAGCGGTCCCCGACCAGGTTCAGCTCGATGCCGTGCTCGAGGTAGGCCTTGAGCCCGGCGAGGACCATGGTGAAACCCTCGGTCGCGTCCAGCGCCTCTGCGACGACCGCGTCCGGCTCGCCCGAGAACCCCGAGTTGGTGATCTCGACGAAGGTCGAGCCGTCCGCCATCTCGGTGAAGCGCCACTCCACGGTGCTCGGGCCGGTGGCGCCGGGCCACTCGATCTCGATGCGGCGGTTCGGCTCGACGGCCTTGACCATGACCGGGGCCGAGGCGTCGTACATCTCCCAGGTCCAGGTGACCTCCTTGCCGGCCTCGAGCCGACCACTGCTCTTGGTGAACCAGAACCGGGTGGTGACCTCGGGGTTCACGAAGGCTTCGAAGACCTCGGCCGCGGGTCTACGGATGAGCATCGCGGTCTTGACGACGGGGGTCCGGATCAGCGCGTGGTCAGCCATGGTGTAGCTCCTTTCGGTTGTGGTGCGTGTTTTTCGCAGCATCGGCGCGACGGCGCGCGATGCTCATTGCGCGTTTTCACCCGCTACCGGCGCAGGAGCAATCCTCTCGAGTCGGCGTAGACCTCACGACCGCGCTCGGGCGCTCGCCCGCTCGATCCGAAAATCATAACATCCCGCCTTCGTGTCGCGCACGTGGATGTAGTCGACGTCGTCGCGGCCGAGCAGACGCTCGATCTCGGCGTCCAGGGAGTCCGCGGTGACGTGGACCTGCTCGCGCAGTGCGCGCCCCCTGCCGTAGCCGTTCAGGGTGAGCGGGTGCGCCTTCAGCTCCCGGGGGAAGCCCGCGTCTTCGGGATAGCGCTCGCACTCGGCCTCGTGGATGAAGATCGGGCCGGGAAGGGGGTAGGGCTCGAGGTCGTGGAACGGGTCGTAGGTGAAGAGAATGCGCCGCTCCTCGCCGACGCGGAAGGTGCGCAGGCAGTGGCGGCACGGGCCGTACCCCGTAGCGACCTTGACGGAGGCGGGGTGCTTGTAGCCGGGCGATTCCATGGTGTCGCGGACGGCCCGGGCGATTTCGGTCGGGAGTGCGATCGTACGATAAGTGGTCATGATGCCTCACCGGATCGGTCGTTGGTGAACGTGCGACGCGGCGGGGATCGCCACGTCGTGCCGGGAAGATCACCGCCAACGCCGGTCCGGCGCGATCCGGTTCTTGCGGAGCAATTTTCGGGTTCGCCGCTTCCCGTGTGGGTGGGAAACGCCGGCTCAGGAGGGTAGGAGGCGAGCCCGGGACCAATGCGGCGGGCCTACGCGGCGGTCGGTGAGCCGCGGGAAGTCGTGGGAATCAAGGAGAAAAACGCCAGAGTCCGGACTCGCCGCCGACGAGCACGCTGCCGTCGCGGTCGATGAGCATGGTCCACGCGGCGCCCGTGGCGATGTGCGACGCCTCGTGGGCCGGTTGGCCCGCGGGGCGTCGCGTGGCTTGCTGACCGCCGCGATGGTGCGGCTGTGCGGCTGTGTGGCTGTGGAGGCTGTGGAGACTGTGGCTGTGGCGGTGGCGGGGGCGGGGGCGGGACGTCGCCACCCCCGCCCCCGCACGCGCGGCTTACCGAAATGGGCGCGCCTCGAGTGGTCGAAGGACGCCGCCGCGCCCCCGCGCAGGTGGCTTACCGCCCCATCACCATCCCGTACTGCTCCTCCACGATCCCGGTGAGTCCTGCCTTGTCGAGCGCCTCCATGGGTGCGAGGAACGTCACCTGCACGACGCCCGGGTGCCTGCCGATCTCGATCGCGCCCGTGATCGTCGCGCGGTTGCGGACCTCGGCGATCGTCATGCCGAGCAGCATCGCGGCGCGGCGCAGCCCGCACTCGGTCGCGGCGTTGAGGTCGGGGCCGGTCCCGACGACGGAGATCGGGGCGGACTCTTCGATCCCCTGGAGCCCCCAGCGACGGGCGAGGGCCTCGGCGCGGCGACGCTCGCGGTCGCCGAGCGGGCGGGCGAGCGGCGGCAGGTCCTCGGCGCGGGGGAACAGGACCGGCCCCTCGAGCGTGCGGCCCTTCAGCACTTCCACGCCGAGCGTCGCGATCCCGGCGACGTCCATCGTGTGCCCGGCGATCTCGCCGTCGCCCTGCAGCGCGTGCATGTCGCCCAGGTAGATCCCGGCGCCGGGGACCTTGACCGGCGCGATCACGATCGTCCCGGGTCGCACGGCGTCGATGTCCATGTGGCCGTCCGTGCGCAGCTCGAGCTGGTCGGGAAGGAGCGCGTACTCGTGCGCCGCACCGACGAGCGCCGCGCCGAAGTCGCCGGCGTTGTGCGAGTCGGGCATCCGCACCGCCGGCATCGTGCCGAGCTGCCCGAGGAACGGTCGCAGCCGGACCGGGATCCCGACCAGGTTGTGCGGTGCGAGCGTCAGGATCGAGTGCTGCACCGAGCGCTCCGGGAGCGCGGCGTACCGCCCGGCCTCGCGGGCGATCCGCTGCGCCGCCTGCTTGTCGACCGTCACCCCGACCGTGCGGTGCTCGTCGAAGACGACGGTGTAACCGTTCTCGATCTTGAACGGCGTGACCGCCGCACCACATGCGCTGCAGCGGACCGCCTCGGGCCCGATCCCGTCGAGCTCCGTCTCGGGGTACAGCTCGCCGCACCCCGGGCACCGCGCGGCGACGTACGGGTCGCCGACGTAATGCCCCTCGATCACGCGGTCGTGCCCCGACGCCGTCGCGATCGACGTGACCCGCAGCTCCTGGATCCGGATCGCGACCGCGTCGCCGGGCTCGGCGCCCTCGACCGCGACCGGTTCCGTTACCTCGTGGCCGCCGCGCAGCCGCGGCGTGATCATCGGCCCCCAGCACCCGGGCGCCGTGTGGGCGACGATCGTCCCCCCATCCTGCACGGGACCGAGCATCTCGCGCTCGGGGTCCAGCACACCATCGGTGAAGGTGGTGACGAACACGGTACGGCGGGCGGTGCGAGTCGCGGTCGTGACCGACATGGCTCCCTCCTGGGTGTTGTGGGTGGGCTCCCGTGAACCGGGAGCAACGACGCACCCGCGTGCTCCAACGGCCGTGTCGCGGCTCCTTCGCTCGCTGGTGGGGGCGGCGGTCCACGTCCCGATCGCGGAACGTGGCTCGGTGGGCGGCGTCGCGTGCCCGCCCGGGTCTCGGCTCCTCCTCGAGCCCGTTCGGACGACGGCGACCCCGGAGTCTGGGGTGCGGTGAGTTTGGTAGCGGCGCGAATATGTCCACGGCGGGGCGCGCGAGGCAACGGCATTTTCCGCCAGCCGACAGCGCCTCCCCCCCACTGGCGGACCACGTTTCCGTTTCCCGCTTTGCCCCATCCTCGCATGCCACCGTACCCCGTCCCGCTCGCCGCATCCCACTGCTGCCGCATTTTGCCCCCTGCGAGCGCGATTCCTCGCGCGCTCCCGACCGTCGCCGGCTCGAAACGCGTGCCGATTCCGGTAAACGGAAACGTGGTCCGCTAGTTGTCGGGGCGTTAGATTACGCAGTCACATACGCTTGCAAGGCACGACCCGGTTTTTTCTCGATTCCCCATGACCATCATCATCGGCGCCGGGATCACCGGCCTGGTCCTGGCGCACGAGCTGTCCCGCCGCGGCATGGACTTCGTCGTCCTCGAGGCGGCCTCGTATCCGGGCGGCGCGATTCGCACCCTGGAGGTGGACGGCCGGCTGTACGAAGCCGGTCCCCAGCGCACGCGGCTGGTCCCGCCGCTCCGCGCGCTGATCGACGAGCTCGGCCTCCGGGACGAGCTCCTCCTCGCGCCGCCCGGACTTCCTCTTCTGGTCTACCGGTCCGGCCGTCTCCGCGAGGTGCCCTTCTCGATCCCGGCAGCGTTCCGAACGGACCTGATTTCCGTCCCCGGCAAGCTGCGGATCCTGCTGGAGCCGTTCACCGGCGGCGCCCGTCCCACCGAGTCCGTGGCCGACTACCTCGTCCGCAAGTTCGGCCGCGAGGCGTACGAGTGCATGCTCGGTCCGCTCTATGGAGGACTTTACGCCTCCGACCCGGCGGATATGCCGATGCGCTGGACTCTATCGCGGGCGCTCGAGACGTTCGGGATCGAGGGGAGCGTGCTCTTCTCGCTCGCGCGCCGGTCGCTGCGCAGAGGCGGAGGCGGGGGTGGCGGTGGGAGAGGCCGCGGCGGCGAGGGCGGAAGCGGGAGCGGCGCCGGTAGCGGAAGCGGCCGCGGCGGCGGGAGCGGAAACGGGAGCGGCCGCGGCGGAGGCGGCGGAGGCGACGTCGCGCCTGCGTGCTCGTTCCGCCGCGGGATGCGCGCGCTCCCCGAGGCGCTCCACGGCGCGCATCGCGAGCGGATCCACCTGCAGACGCCGGCGCGGGCGCTCCATCGCCGGGACGACGGGCGCTGGGTCGTCGAGACGGACGCGGGCGAGTGGACGGGCGACGACGTCGTCGTCACGACCCCGGCGGACGCCGCGGCCGCGCTGCTCTCCCACGCCGCGCCCGACGCCGCCGCGCGCGTCGCCCGGCTCAACTACAATCCGCTGGCGGTCGCGTACCTGGAGGCCGACGTCGACCGCCCGGCGATGGGGTACCAGGTCGCGTTCGGCGAGCGGCTGGAGACGCGCGGCGTCACGTTCAATGCGCACCTCTTCGGCCGCGCGGGCGTCTACACGGCGTACCTGGGCGGCGCGAAGAACCCGGCGCTCGTGGCGTGGGACGACGATGCGATCGCGGCGGTTGCGGCGTCGGAGTTCGAGCAGGCGACGCGTCGCCCGGCGCGTGCGCGGCACGTCGAGCGCGTCCGCATGCCGGCGTGGGACCGGAGCTGGGCGGCGCTCGAGGGGCTGACGCTCCCCGAAGGGCTGCACGTGGCGGCGAACTGGGAGTCGCGCGCGGGCGTGCCGGGGCGGATCGCGCGGGCGCGGGAGCTGGCCGCGTCGCTCAAGCGGCGGCGGTCCGCGTAGGGAGCTGGCCGCGTCGCTCGAGCGGCGGCGCTGCGCCACCGGACGATCGGCGCGGCCCGTGGGCGGCGACCCCGGTGCCCGCGGCAACTCCGCCGACCCCGGCGCCCGCTGCATCGCCGGCGACCCAGCGTCCGCCGCCGCGCCGCCAAGCCCAGCGCCCGCCGCCGCGCCGACCGCAAGCGGCCCGAGCGGGTCGTCTTGAACCTGGTCTCGAATGCCATCAAGTTCACGGACCCGGGCGGGCGCGTGGCGGTGTCGTGGGAGGCGTCGGCCGCGCGATGGGCGGCGACATCGAGGTCGAGAGCCGGCCCGGCGAAGGATCGACGTTCACGCTCACGCTGCCGCGGCGCCTGGGGTGAGCCCGGGGTCGCCCACACCGAACTCGACGACGACATGACTCTGCTGCTGACGACGACGTTCCTGCTGACCGCCCTGCTCCAGGGCCCGGGCGCCGTCTCGCCCGACGGCCGCCTCGTCCTCGAGATCCACGGCGACCTCTGGCTCGCGCCCGACGCGTCCGATCCGACGTCGCTCATCCGGCTCACGAGCGGCGCCGCGCTGGACATCGAGCCCGCGTGGACGGCGGACGGCCGGGCGGTGATCTTCGCGTCCGACCGGGCCGGCGGCTTCGACCTCTGGCGCCTCGAGGTCGGACCGGACGGCCCGCTCGGCGAGCCGGTCCGGCTGACCGAGTCGCCCGAGCCGGAGCGGGAGCCGGCGCCGGCGCCGGACGGCTCGATCGTCTTCAGCCGCGGCAGGGGCGACGCCGCGGACCTCTGGCTCCTGCGCGCCGACGGCAGCGAGGAGCGGCTGACGCGCGGCGCGGGCGCGGATCGCATGGCGGCCGTCTCGCCCGACGGCGAACGCGTCGCCTACGTCCGCGTCCGCGGCCGGTCCCGCGAGCTGCGCGTGCTGCGGCTGGGCGGGGGCGAAGATCGCACGGTCCTCTCCGATCCGGCCCCCGCGTACCCCGTCTGGTCGCCGGACGGGAGCCGGCTCGCGTTCGCGGGCGCGGGCGGCCGGCCGGGCGTCTGGGTCACGAGCGTCGACGGCGGGTACCCGAATCAGGCCAGCGGCCGCGCCGCGCGCCCCGTGGCCTGGTCCGCGGACGGCGCCACGCTCCTCCTCGCCGGGTGGGCTCCGAGCGACGTCGCCTACAACGGCGACCCGGACCGGATCCCGGACCGCGATGCGGAATCGACGCTCTCGTCCGCGCCGCGGCTCTGGCGGGTCGCCGCGCCGACGCCGGTCGACGACGGGCTCGCCGAGCTCGCCATCGCCGCGCCGATCGACACGGCGACGAACGCCGCGGTCTTCGACCGGGCCTGGGAGCGTATCGCGTCGCTCTACTACGCCGGCCCGGACGCGGCGCCGCGCCGCGCGCAGTGGGAGCGCCTCCGCGACGTCTACCGCCCCCGCGCCCTCGCGGCGGCGAGCGACACGGCGCTCGAGCGCGTGATCCACGAGATGCTGCGCGAGCGGCCGCCTTACCGCGAGGAGGCGGTCGGGCGCGCGGCGGTCTCGAGCGCGCACCCGCTCGCGACCGAGGCCGGGCTCGAGATCCTGAGGAAGGGCGGGAACGTCGTCGACGCCGCCGTCGCCGTCTCCTTCGCGCTCGGCGTCGTCGAGCCGGACGCGAGCGGGATTGGCGGCTACGGCCAGATGCTGATCCACCTGAAGGGGATGGACGAGCCCGTGCTGCTGGAGTTCATGACCCGCGCGCCCGAGGCGGCGACGCTGGACAACGGCGCGCTACGCGGCGCGGAAGGCGCGGCGGCCGCGAACGTCCCGGGCACCGTCGACGGGATGTGGCGCGCCTGGCAGCGCTACGGCAGCGGCAAGCTCGGGTGGGCGGAGTTGCTCGAGCCCGCGATTCGGCTGGCCGAGGAAGGGTTCGTCCTCGACGACGCGTTCCCCACGACCCTCGCCCGCGAGCGCGAGCGGTTCATGCGCTCCGAGGGCGCGCGGGCGCTCTTCTTCCCCGACGGCGAGCCGCTCCAGCCCGGCGACACGCTCCGCAACCCCGACCTCGCGTGGACGCTCCGTCAGATCGCCGAGGGCGGACGCGACGCGTTCTACGAGGGCGAGATCGCGCGGCGCATCGTGCGTGACCTGCGCGCGCACGGGAGCGCGATCACCATGCACGACATGGCGCGCTACTACGCCGCCTGGCGCGAGCCGGTCCGCACGACGTACCGCGGCCACACGATCTACGGCAGCGCGCCGCCGGTCTCGGGCGGCGCCACGCTCGCCGCGCAGCTCAACCTCCTGGAGCACCACCGCTCGCCCCGCCCACCGACGGACGATGCGGCGACGCTGCACGCGATGATCGAGGCGTGGAAGCTGGTCCCGTCGACGCGCGGCCGCATCGCGGACCCCGGGCTCTGGCCGGTCGACGTGACGCCGTTCACGAGCAAGGACACCGCGGCCGCGCGCTGGCGCTGCTTCGACCCGGCGCGGGCGCTGGACCGGGAGGCGCTCGATGCGCTCGAGCGCGGCGAGTGCGCACCGACGCGGACCGCGCGTGGGGCGGGTGCGACGGAGGGTGGCGTGGGCGCAACAGCGGTGGGGCTTGCCCGGACCGGCGTCGGCGCCGCGTCGGTGCTCGCGGCGGCCGAAGACGGTTGGGCCTCGACGGGCGCGGCGGCGCTCCCGCCCGCCGGCGCCGCGCCCGACTGCGAATCGACCGCCCCCGACTTCGCGCTCCCGGGGTGTCGCCAGACCGGCACGACCGCGTTCGCCGTCGCCGACGCGGACGGGAACATGGTCGCGGTCACGCAGACGCTCGGCACGTGGGGCGGCAACTTCCACGTGACGCCGGGGCTCGGCTTCCTGTACAACGACAAGCTGCACTCCTACGGGAACGACGCGCGCGCCTACGGCGCGCGCCTCCCCAACGCCCGCCACGGGAGCACCATCGCGCCGACGCTCGTCTTCCGCGGCACCGGCCGCGACCGGCGCCCGCTCCTGGCCGCGGGCGCCGCGGGGAACGCCTGGATCACGTCCGCCGTCTACCAGATCGTGACGAGCGTGATCGATTTCGGCATGGGCCCGCAGCAGGCGCTCGAGCAGCCGCGCTTCCTGATCTCCGGGCGCACGGGCGCCGACGGCCGCCGCGAGATCCTGATCCAGCACGAGAACGGATTCGCGCCGGAGGTCATCCGGCGCCTCCGCGAGATGGGGCACGTGCTCCAGCCGATCTCGCTCCGCGGCGAGCTGCGCATGGGGTACGGCGCCGCCGTCGTCGTCGACGGCGGCCGGGTCCGCGCCGGCGGCGACCCGCGGCGCTCGGGCAGCGGGGGCGCGGTCCGCTGAGAACCGCGCGATCGCGACCGGTACGAAATTCGTTGACAAGACTAGGCGGGGCGCGATTGCCGCGCCCCGCCTGGCATATGAAGTGCACCCCGCCCGACCGATAGGCCGATCGGCAGGCGCGAGAGCGTCCGGGATCCTCCACGCGGGAATGCCGGGCCCATGGGCGAGCGACCGCACGTCTCAAAGAAGGCCAGATCGCTCGACGACGACCGCACGCGGACCACGGCCGCGCCGCTCTCGCGCTGGGAATTCCACCTCCCCGTCGCGTTCATCCTCGTCTCGCTGCTCGCGCTCTTCGTCTTCCCGATCATGATCCGCCGGCAGGTCGACTCGCTGCGCAAGGGGATCGAGACGCGGATCCAACCCGCTCGCGACACGCTCAGCGCGCTGCAGGTGACGTACGCGCTGGAGGGAACGGCGATCCGCTCGTACCTGCTCACCGGCTCGGCCGAGACGCGTCGCAGGTACGTGGAGCTCAGGGACCGGGATATCCGCCAGCTCGAGCACCTCGAAGGGCTCGTCGCGAGCGGGCGGGACGGCACGATCATGACCCGGCTCGAACTCCTGCGCGACCGGGCCGCCGCGTGGCACAGGGTGCAGGAGGCGGTCCTCGCGGGGAGCGTGCCTCCGGAGCGCGGCGGGGAGCTCCTGCAGGCCAGCCTACCCCTCTTCGAGCAGGTCATGAACGCGACGCAGGAGCTCGACGCGGACCTCGAGCGCAACCTGAACGAAGTCATCGCGCAGATCGAGGACGCCGACCGGCTCGGCGCCGTGCTCACCGTCGCCCTCGCGCTGATGGCGTTCGTCGCGGCGCTGACCGCACTCAGCATCCAGCAGCGCCTCCGAACCCTCGCCCGGGACCTGCGCCGCCGGGCCCGCGAAGAAGCGGCGCTGCGCCGCGCGGCGGAGGCGCTCGGCGCGCCCCACACGATCGACGACGTCCTCGTCGAGATCGCCTCGAGCGCGCTCCTCGCGACCGGCGCCGACGGCGCCTTCGTCGAACGGATCGACCCGGCCACGAACACGCTGCGCATCGTCTCCGCCGCGGGGGAGTTCGCACCGGTGCCCCGCGCCGAGGGCCCGCTCGCGGGGTCCTACACGGAGCGCGCGCTCGCCGTCGGCCGGCCGACCCGGCTGAGCAAGCTCGGCCGCGCGAACCACACCCTGCCGGGCGATATCGTCGAACGATGCGAAGGCTGCGACATCGTCGTCGTCCCGCTCGCCGCCGCGGGCGAGGCGTTCGGCGCGCTCTACGTCTTGCGTCGGGCCGATCGCCGGCCTTTCGACCGCAGCGAGATCGCCCGCGTCGGGATCTTCGGTAACCTCGCCTCTCTCGCGTTCCGCAACGCCCGCGCGCTCGCCGAGTCCGAGGCCGCACGCCGCGACCTCGAGCGCGTCGCCGAGAGCCGCGCCCGGCTGGTCCGGGGCTTCAGCCACGACCTCAAGAACCCGCTCGGCGCCGCCGATGGCTTCCTCGAGCTCCTCGAGATGGGGGTCAAAGGCGAACTGTCGTCGGAGCAGCGCGAGGGTCTGGCCCGCAGCCGCCAGTCGATCCGGTCCGCGCTCGAACTGATCCAGGAACTCGTCGAGCTGGCGCGCACCGAGGCCGGCGAGATCCGGCTGGACATCGCGTCCCTCGACGTGAGGGATCTGGTCCGGGCGACGACGGACGAGTACCGCGCCCAGGCCCAGGCCGCCGACCTCGAGCTCGTCGCCGAGACGGACGAGCCGCTCACGATCGTGTCGTCGGACCGGACGCGCATCGCGCAGATCCTCGGCAACCTCATCTCGAACGCGTTGAAGTACACGCCGCCGGGCGGGCGCGTGACGGTCCGCGCCCGCAGGGCCGTCGGGCCGCCGCCGGGGATGGCCGGACGCGGCGGAAGGGGAGGTTGGGTCAGGATCGACGTGACCGACACGGGGCCCGGGATCCCCGCCGACAAACAGGCCGAGATCTTCGAGGAATTCATCCGTCTCGACCCGGCGACCGCCGGAGGCGCCGGCCTCGGGCTCCCGATCAGCCGCCGCATCGCCCGCGTGCTCCACGGCGACGTCACCGTCGACAGCGAGCCCGGCCGCGGCTCGACCTTCACGCTCTGGCTCCCGGTCGCGATCGACGGGGCGAGGGCGGAGGCGGCCTGAGAGGCGCGGACGCGAGGGATTCCGCTCAACCCACCGGCACCGCGCCCGCCATGCAGCACGCGCCGGGGCGGCACTCGCACGCGGCGACGCCCGGCGCACCGCCCCGAGCCTCGTCGCCCGCCGCGTCGGCCGCGCCGACTCCAACGCGATCCGCCGGCCCCTCGAGCAACGGCGCGACGACGTCGGCCAGCAACCCGCCGAGGCGCGGGTCGTCGTGTGGGACCGGGACGCGGTGGAAGCCCAGCCCACGCGACTCCGCCTCCTCGCGCAACTCGTGGTCCAGCTCGGCCAGCGTCTCGGACTGCTCGCGCATGAACGCGATCGGCACGACGACCACGTGGTCCGCGTCGACCCGCTCGATCACCGCCTCGATGTCCGGCTGCGTCCAGGCGACGGGGCGGTTCGTGTGGTTCTGGTACCCGATCTCGTACATCGCGACGCCGAGCGCCTCCGCCACCGCCGCGCACGCCTCCTCGGCGTATTCGACGTACCGGCTCCCCGCCTCGATGTACTTCATCGGCGTGCCGTGCACGGAGAAGACGAGCCGGACGCGCGGGTCGCGCAGGTCGATGCCGGCCGCGTCCGCGGTACGACGCGCCGCGTCCGCCCACATCGCCGTGAACGCCGGGTGCCGGTGCCAGCCGCCGACCTCGCGCAGCTCGACGTCCCACCTTGCCTCGTCGACCGTGCGGCGCAGGTCGTCCAGCGCCGCGACCGTCGTCGACGGGCCGGCCAGCGGGTAGACCGGGAAGCCGATCACCCGGGTCACGCCGTCCTCGCGCGCGCGCCGCACGACGTCCGCGATCAGCGGCTCCGCGAACTGGTAGGCGACGTAGCACCGCACGTCGTGCCCGCGCCGCGCGAGCTCCGCCTCCAGCACGTCCGCCTGCGCCAGCGCCTGGCGGTTCAGCGGCGAGCCGCCGATCGACTCCAGCTCCTCGATCAGCCCCGGCGCCCGCTCCTCCGCGAGCTGCCGGACCCGCGCCCGCACCCGCTCCGGCGGCAGGTTCCCCTCCAGGGACATGTTCGTCCGGAAGATCCGCTCCAGATAAGCGACGACCGCCTCCGGCGTCGGGTCCTCCGGCTCACCGAAATTCAAGAGGATGATTCCCGTGCTCATGGCTCTATCTCCAAGGCGGCTCAGCCGCCGAACGCATGCACGAACTCCACGACCGCGCGGATCACCTCCGGGTCCGTCCCCGGCAGGATCCCGTGGCCGACGTTGAAGATGTGCCCCGGCCGACCGCCGACGCGCTCCATGACGTCCCGCGCCCGGGCGATCGCGACCTCCCTGCCCGCCAGCAGCGCGGCCGGGTCCAGGTTCCCCTGGATCGCGCGGTCGTGGCCGACCGCGGCCCACGCTTCGTCGATCGGGACGCGCCAGTCGACGCCGAGCCCGTCGCCGCCGGCCGCCGCGATCAGCGGCAGCAGCGCCGGGTTCCCGGTCGCGAAGTGGATCGTCGGCACGCCCGCCGCCGCCAGACGCGCCAGCATCCGGCGGTTGTACGGCAACACGTACCGCTCGTAATCCTCGGGCGACAGCGCGCCCGCCCACGAGTCGAAGACCTGCACCGCCGCGGCGCCCGCCTCGTGCTGGGCGACGCCGAACTCGGCAAGATGCTCGGCCCAGTACGACGCCAGCCGGTCCCACGCCTCCGGCTCGCGGAAGATGAACGCCTTCAGCCCCTCGACCTCCCGGCTCTTCCCGCCCCGCGGCTTCAGCAGGTACGAGCAGAGCGTGAACGGCGCGCCGACGAACGCGATCACCGGCACGTCGATCCGCTCCCCCAGGATCCGGATCTGCTCGTAGATGTACGGAAACGCCTCCCGCACGTCGAACGGCGGGAGGCGGTCCACGTCGCCCGGGGCCTCGATCGGCCGGTCCACGACCGGCCCGACGCCGGGCACCAGCGTGACCTCCAACCCCGCGCCGAAGAACGGCGTCGAGAGGTCGTTGTAGAGCACGCACGCGTCGACCGGGAAGTACTCGAGTGGCATCGCCGTGATCTCCGCCGCCCGCTCGGGGTCGCGGATGATCTCGAACATCCCCTGCTCCGCCCGGCTCTCCCGGTACTTCGGCAGCGAGCGGCCGGCCTGGCGCATGAACCAGACCGGCGTCGCGTCCACCGGCTCGCGCCGCAGCGCGCGCAACAATCGATCGTTCATCTATCCCTACGGGCGCCGGTCCCCGCCCTGAGGTGGGACGACCCGGTCCCCGCCCCGAGGCGGGACGAGCCGGCGCCGGATCGCGTCAATCCTCCGTCCGCGTCGGCGCGCCGACCGCTCGGCGCCGCCGATCGCCTCAATCCTCCGTCGCCGTCGGCGGCTCGCCGAAGACGTCCTTCACCTCGAGGAACCGGATCTCGCCCAGGTTCTCCGCCCGGATCTGCTCCTCGATCCTCGCGCGGTCGCCGACCACGACGATGACCAGGTTCTCCGGGTCGATGTACTTCCGCGCCACGCGCTCTACATCCCGCTTCGTGACCGCCAGCACGCGGCGCGTGTAGTGGTTGAAGTCGTCGACCGGGAGCCCGTAGGCGACGACGTCGCCCAGCTGGCCGGCGATCCCGGAGACCGACTGGAATCCGGCCGGGAAGCCCATCGCCAGGTAGTTCCGCGCGCGGTCGACCTCCTCGTCCGTCACGCCCTCGCGGATCGCGCGCAGCTCCTTCATGAACTCGCGGAGCGACGGGCCCGTCGCGTCCGTCTGCACCGCCGCGGTCGCGATGAACGCGCTCGGGATCGGCCCGGCGTCGAACGACGACCGCGCGCCGTACGTGTAGCCCTTGTCCTCGCGCAGGTTCTGGTTCAGCCGCGAGGTG
>CALBZE010000027.1 GCA_937889645.1 uncultured bacterium | reverse complement strand
ACTTCCCATCCCGTACTCCCATAACGGCTGGTACAGAAAACGGGGTCACGTCACAATTGGCCTGCCATTATGGCGACAGACTTTCGTGACCCCGAAGTGAAAGAGGCTAAGCAAGCAGAGTTCCTCGTATACGAGCGTTTTCCGTGGGACCTCGTCGTACGGATCGGCGTATATTCGGCGTCTGTTAGATCCCAAGTTGAGGCGGTGCTTGAGACGGCATCGCACCGGCCTCCCGTCGTGATTCTGCCAGGTTGGTATTATTGACGCAGGGGATACGGATATGATCAAGTTCAAGCGCGGTGACATCTTGCGAGATGACGCCGAGGCACTGGTCAACACAGTCAACTGCGTCGGCGTTATGGGGCGTGGGATTGCCCTTCAATTCAAGAAGGCTTTTCCGGCCAACTTCAAGGCATACGCGGCTGCATGCAAGCGCGGTGAGGTGAGACCAGGCCGTATGTTCGTCTATGAAACCGGGCAGATCACCAATCCGCGGTACATCATCAACTTCCCGACGAAGCGCCACTGGCGCGGCAAGTCGCGGATCGAGGACATCGAAGTAGGGTTGCAGGCCCTTGTAGAAGAAATCCGGAGCCGTGGGATCCGATCAATCGCGATTCCGCCGCTCGGTGCCGGTCTTGGTGGCCTGGATTGGGCTGAGGTGCGCCCGCGAATAGAGCGGGCAATGGCGCCACTCACGGATGTTGACATCGTAGTGTTCGAGCCAGCTGACAGAGCCGGGCCTGGCGTTGTCCCGCAAGAAGCGTCTGCGCCTCGCATGACACCAGGAAGAGCAGCTCTCATTGGTCTGATGGATCGATATTTGGCGGGTTTGATGGACCCGTTCATTTCACTCCTCGAAGTACACAAGCTCATGTACTTCATGCAGGAAGCGGGTGAGCCTCTCAAGCTGCGTTATGTTAAGGGACACTATGGGCCGTATGCTGAGAACCTTCGCCACGTACTCAAGGCTGTAGATGGCTACTACATCGCTGGCTTCGGCGATGGTGGTGAAGCACCAGGAAAGCTTCTGGAGCTTGTGCCTGGGGCAACGATCGATGCTGAGGCTACACTCGCTGCCCACGATGATACGCGGGTGCGGTTCAACCGAGTAGTTGACCTCGTCGAGGGTTTCGAAACTCCGTTCGGGCTTGAGCTGCTCTCAACGGTTCACTGGGTGGAGACACGTACCGAGGCCGGTGCCGCAGGTGACGTTGTGGAACGTACATATGCGTGGGGTCCGCGTAAGCAGCAATTCACACCGGAGCAGATCTGCCTGGCGCGGACGGTCCTAGCAGATAAAGGGTGGTTGCCATATCGCGGCTGAAGAGGGCGGTTGCGACCGCGTGCACACTTCGCAGAGGAGAAAGCGGAGCCGAGGAATCCTCGGCTCCGCTTTCTCTTAGCAACGAGAATTTCTACCACCCTGAGCGGTATCGAACACTGTTGTCAGCACTTGTGTCGTGAACACCGCTCTGTCGAGATCGAATCGCGCTACCTCAACGCCGTCCGCTCGCCCAACGGGTTCCCGTCCGCATCCAGGAACCGGATCTCGCCCAGGCCGAGCTCGCGGATCCCGGCCTCGATCCGCGCCCGATCGCCGACCACGACCCAGACCAGCCGGTCGGGGTGGATGAACTCCCGGGCGACGCCGGACGCTTCATCGAGCGTCGTCGCGCGGATCCGGTCCGCGAGGGTCCGGTAGTGGTCCAGCGGGAGGCCGAAGCGGACCAGCGAACTGATCGAGCTGGCGACCGCGCTCATCGTTTCCCAGCTCCCGGGCATGCTGAGCGTGCGCTGGGACTTCACCAGCGAGAGCTCGTCCTGCGTGAGCGGCCGATCGCCGACGATGCCGCGCAGCTCGGCGAGCACTTCCACCATCGACTCCTTGGTCTTGTCCGTCTGGACCGGCGCGTAGACGATGAACGGCCGCTGTCCCTCGGCGTCATAGGCGATCGTGAACGCGCCGTAGGACCAGTGCTTGTCCTCGCGCAGGTTCATGTTGATGCGCGAGGTGAAGTTGCCGCCCAGCGCGTCGTTCAGCAGCTCGAACGCGAGCTCGCGCGGATTCGCCTTGGGCGGGATGATGTGGCCGGCGAAGATGATCGACTGCTGGGAGCCGGGCCGGTCGATGAGGTAGACGACGGAGCGATCCTTGTGCTCCACGCGCCCGATGTTCTTCTTCGGCACATCGCCCGGCTTCCAGTCGCGGAACAGCCGCTCGAGCTTCGGCCGGATCTCGTCGAGCGACGTCGCGCCGACCACGACCAGCGTCGCGTTGTTCGGCTTGAACCACGTTCGGTGGTACCGCTCGAGGTCGGCACGGGTGAGCGCCCGGACCGATTCCTCGGTCCCCGACCCGGTGAGGGGCTTGCCGTATGCGTGCCCCTCGCCGTAGAGCAGGCGCGGGAAGACACGGAGCGCGATCGAGACCGGCGAAACCTTCTCGCGCTGGATCGCCGCGATCTGCTGGTTCTTCAGCCGCTCGAAGTCTGCCTCGGGGAACGCGGGGTTCAGGACGACGTCGGCGAAGAGCTCGAGCGACGCGTCCAGGTTCTCCCGCAGGGCCGAGAAGTAAACCATGGACATGTCGAGGTCCGCGCCGGTGCTGAGCGTCGCGCCCAGTCGCGCGAGTTCCTCGCTGATCTCGAGCGCGTTGCGTCGCTTGGTCCCCTCGTCCAGCATGTTCATGGCCAGGCTGGCCGTCCCCGGCGCGCCCGGCGGATCCGCGGCGTAGCCGGCGTCCACCAGCAGGCGGAACTGCACTACGGGGACGCTGTGCCGCTCGGCGAGGACGATCTTGAGGCCGTTGGAGAGCGTCGCGGTCTGGATCTCGGGGAACTCCGCGACGGGAGGCGTCCCGACCTCCGGCAGCCGCGAGCGGTCCGCGCCGGCGGACGCGGCCTTGAGTTGTTGCGGGTACGGGTGGACCTCGAGGACGAACACGCCGTCGGAGAGCCACTCGCGCGCGACCTGGCGAAGCGTTTCGGGCGTCGCCGCCGCGATGCGCTCCTCACGGACCTTGTAGTGGTCCGGCCGGCCGGCGAACACCTCGCCCTGGGCAAGGACGTCGGACTTGCCGCCGAACCCGCCGATCCGTTCGACGCCGCGGATGAACGACGAGCGCCACTGGGCCTTCACGCGCTCCAGCTCCCGCGGCGTCGGTCCCTCGGCGAGGAAGCGCGCCATCTCCTCGTCCATCGCCCGCTCGACCGCGGCTATGTCGCCGCCCGGCCGCACCGTCGCCACCATCACGAAGAGGCCCGCGATCTCGGCGCCGTAGACGTAGGCGGAGACGTCGGTCGCGATCTGCTCGTCGTAGACCAGCCGCTTGTAGAGCCGCGAGGTCTTGCCGGACGACAGGACGTTCCCGACGAGAGTGAGCTGGTCGGCCTCGGCGGTCGCCCAGCCCGGGATGTTCCAGACCTTGTAGATCCGCGCCTGCGGCACCCGGTCTTCCATTCGGGCCCGCTGCTCGCCGGTCCGCTTCGCGATCCAGCTCTGCTGCTTCGCGATCGGCGGGCCCGGCGGGATGTCGCCGAAGTAGTGCTCGACCTTGCGCCTGACCTCCTCCGTGTCGACGTCGCCCGCGACGACGAGCACCGCGTTGTTCGGGCCGTAATACGTCCGGAACCATTCGTGCACGTCCTCGAGCGTCGCCGCATCGAGATCCTCCATCGAGCCGATCACCGGCCACGAGTACGGGTGACCCTTCGGGAAGACGTTCTCGAAGATCGTGTTCCAGACCCGGCCGTACGGCTGGTTCTCGCCCTGGCGCTTCTCGTTCTGCACGACGCCGCGCTGCTCATCCAGCTTCGCCTGCGTCACCGCGCCGAGCAGGTGGCCCATGCGGTCCGATTCCAGCCACAAAGCGAGGTCCAGCGCGCTCGTCGGCACGTTCTGGAAGTAGTTCGTCCGGTCCATGGACGTCGTGCCGTTCAGGTCCGTCGCGCCGACTCGCTCGAGAGGCTGGAAGTAGTCGTCGTCGTGGTTCTCGCTCCCGTTGAACATCAGGTGCTCGAACAGGTGCGCGAACCCGGTCTTCCCCGGCTTCTCGTTCTTCGAGCCCACGTGGTACCACACGTTGACCGCCACGATCGGCGCCTTGTGGTCTTCGTGGACGATGAGCGTGAGGCCGTTGTCGAGCACGAATTTCTGATACGGGATGTCGACCGATGCGCGAGTCTGCGATACCGCGGCCGCCGGGGTGAGGAGCAGTACGAGCAGGGCCGCGAACAATCGTGAGAATCGTCGCTCCATGGTCCCTCCGTCCGGGTTGAAGGGTCAGGGTGATCGCTCGGCTCGCGACTGCGGGGCGAGCGTCCGCGACGTGGGTGAGTCGAGCCTGTGGCGCCGGGCGCGGTGGCCGCCCGCAATGCGGGGCATCTGCCGTCGGCGATGCCGGGCGTCTGCCGTCCGCGGTGCAGGGCGTTTGCCGTCCGCACCTGGATTGGATGCGCCGGGCGCCTGTACGGTTGCAGAATTCCCCGGGTTTCGCAATGACCGCGGCGCCATGGCCCGGCGCATACGAGTACGCCCGCAGAAGCGAACGGGCCCCGAGAGCACGGCACTCGGGGCCCGGTCCTATGCGCGAGAGCGTCGGACGATCACTCGCTGACCCCCGCCTGCGCCTGGCGCCGCATCTCCTCGCCGGCGAAGATCGCGACCTCGACGCGGCGGTTCTCGGCCCGGCCGGCCTCCGTGTCGTTCGACGCGATCGGCTCGGACTCCCCGCGGCCGACCGCCTTGATGCGCAGCGGCGAGACGCCGAGGGAGATCAGGTAGCTCCGCGCGGCCTGTGCACGCCGCTCCGAAAGCGCCTGGTTGTACTCGTCGGACCCGACCGAGTCCGTGTGCCCGACGAGGAGGACCTCCGTCCCCTGGTACTCGTTCAGACTCCTGGCGAGGTTCGCCAGGTTCTCGCGGGCGGCGGGCTTGAGCTCCGCCCTGTCGAAGTCGAACAGGATCCCGCTGTCGAAGGTCACCACGATCCCCTCGCCGACGCGCTGCACCGTCGCGCCCGGGATCGACATCGCGAGCTGCTCGGCCTGCTTGTCCATCTGCCGCCCGATGATCGCGCCTGCGGCGCCGCCGACCGCCGCGCCGATGATCGCGCCACGCGCCGTCGATCCCGTCGCCTTGCCGACGGCCGCGCCGACCGCAGCGCCACCCGCCGCGCCGATCACCGCGCCACGCTGCATCTTGCTCATCTGCGCGCAGCCCGCGCCGGCAACGAGCGCGCCGACCAGCGCCAGCGCGCTCATGCGAACCGTTCCGTTCGATTGCATAGCCACAACTCCTGTTGGCCGATTGCAAATGGTCGAGGATCGGGGTGATGTCCGGCCCGACTCGATGGATGTCGGGACGAATATACAACGCGATCCCCGGGAAAGCTCCACTCGATTTCGGACGACGGCGCGAACGCGGCGGTCACCGGCGGTGCGGGCACGGCGGGCCCCGCGGAGCGAGCCCGGCGGTCGTGCGTGGCGTGAGTACGGCGGTCGCCCGCGGCGCCCGCGCTCCGGGCTTGACTCCGGCGTCCGCACTCGCAACCTTTCATCCGGCTAGACGGATGGATAATGGTACGGGGTTCGCCCACGATCTTCGAACGGCTGGCTGCGCTGGCCGACACGACGCGGTGCCGGTTGCTGCTGGTGCTCGAGCGCCACGAGCTCTCGGTCGGGGAGCTGTGCGCGGTGCTGCGGCTCCCGCAGTCGACGGTGAGCCGGCACCTGAAGGTGCTCTTGGACGAGGGCTGGGTCGAGGCGCGGCCGGAGGGGACGAGCCGGTACTACCGGCTGGTCGACCGTCTGGACGCCTCATCGCGGCGACTCTGGCGGCTCGTGCGCGAGCAGGTCTCGGGGCTCGCGGCGGCCGAGGAGGACGCGCGGCGGTTGCAGGCGGTGCTGGAGCAGCGTCGCACGAAGTCGCAGGAGTTCTTCTCGACGGCCGCGGGCGACTGGGACCGGCTGCGCGGCGAGCTGTTCGGCCCGCGCGCGGACCTGATGGGGCTGCTCGGGCTGCTGGACGCGCGGTGGACCGTGGGCGACCTGGGGTGCGGCACGGGGCAGGTGTCGGCGCTGGTCGCGCCGTTCGTCGAGCGGGTGATCGCGGTCGACGACTCGGCGGAGATGCGGGCGGCGGCGCGGCAGCGGCTCGCGGGCGTGCCGAACGCGGAAGTGCGGGCCGGGCGGCTGGAAGCGCTGCCGATCGACGATGCTCAGCTCGACGTCGCCCTGATCCTGCTGGTGCTGCATCACCTGGTCGATCCGGGCGAGGCATTCCGGGAGGTGGCGCGGGTCCTGCGGCCCGGCGGGCGGCTCGTGGTGGTGGACATGGTCCCGCACGACCGGGAGGAGTATCGGCAGGAGATGGGGCATGTGTGGTTGGGGTTCTCGGGAGACGAGTTCGGACGCTGGGTGGTGGGCGCAGGGTTGCTGGGGGCGCGTTGGATGGAGTTGCCGGTGGAGACGGGAGCGCGCGGGCCGGGGTTGTTTGTGGGGACGGCGGTGAGGTAGGGGGAAGGCGGGTGTCAGGTGTCAGGTGTCAGGTGTCAGGTGTCGGGCGTCAGGCGTCAGGGCTCAGGGCTCAGGGCTCAGGGGGGGGCGCACTGAGGTCGCGGGCCCGCGCGCGTAGCGCGCCGCACCCGGCCGCACGAGGGCGGCCGTACCCGCCCCGAAGGGGCCACCCGCGGCCGAAGGCCGCCACCCCCGCCGCCGCAGGCGGCTCACCCCGCGGCGGCGCAGCCGCCGCCACCCGCCGGCGCAGCCGGCCGTCCCCGCCGCCGGCGTAGCCGACGGCCGCCGGCCCGCCGCCGAAGGCGGCCGTACCCCGCCGCACGACGTGCGGCCGCCCCCGCGCGCCGCAGGCGCGCCCGGTTGGATGCGGGAATCAGGTGTCAGGTGTCAGGGCTCAGGGCTCAGTGGCCAGGGAGTTCCATTTGTGGACAGGGAAACAAGGGGAATCGACGTGGAGAGTGTAGCGGAGCTGGTGCACCCGTTCGCGGCGGCGGAGGAGGTGGGGCGGTTGCCGTTCAAGGTGGCGGACCTGTCGCTGGCGGAGTGGGGGCGGAAGGAGATCGAGCTGGCGGAGCAGGAGATGCCGGGGCTGATGGCGCTGCGGGAGGAATACCGCGGCCGGAAGCCGCTGGCGGGCGCGAAGATCATGGGCTCTCTGCACATGACGGTGCAGACGGCGGTCCTGATCGAGACGCTGGTCGAGCTGGGCGCGGACGTGCGGTGGGTGAGCTGCAACATCTTCTCGACGCAGGACCACGCGGCGGCTGCGGTGGTGGTGGGTCGGAACGGGACGCCGGACGAGCCGCGCGGCGTGCCGGTCTTCGCGTGGAAGGGCGAGACGCTGGAGGATTACTGGTGGTGCACGGAGCAGGCGCTCCTCTGGCCGGACGGCAGCGGCCCGAACCTGCTGCTGGACGACGGCGGCGACGCGACGCTCCTGGTCCACAAGGGCCTCGAGTTCGAGCGTGCGGGTCGCGTGCCCGACTTCGATCCGGAGAATGAGCCCGAGGAATGGGGCGTGATCCTCGACCTGCTGCGTCGCATCCAGGCGGAGGACTTCGGGCGTTGGGGGCGGATCGCCGCCGGGATCCGCGGCGTCTCCGAGGAGACGACGACGGGCGTGCACCGGCTCTACGAGATGCAGAAGAACGGCACGCTCCTCTTCCCGGCGATCAACGTGAACGACTCGGTGACCAAGTCGAAGTTCGACAACATCTACGGTTGCCGGCACTCGGTGATCGACGGGCTGAACCGCGCGACGGACGTGATGCTCGCCGGGAAGGTCGCGGTCGTGTGCGGCTACGGCGAGGTGGGGAAGGGGTGTGCGCAGGCGCTGCGTGGCCAGGGCGCGCGCGTCATCGTCACGGAGATCGACCCGATCTGCGCGCTCCAGGCGGCGATGGAGGGGTACGAGGTCAAGACGCTCGAGGACGTCGTCGACTTCGCGGACATCTTCATCACCGCGACGGGGAACTGTGACGTGATCACGGTCGACCACATGGCGCGAATGAAGGACAAGGCGATCGTCGGCAACATCGGCCACTTCGACAACGAGATCGACATGGCCGGGCTGAAGAAGGTGCCGGGGATCAAGAGGACGAACATCAAGCCGCAGTACGACATGTGGACGTTCCCCGACGGCCACAGCGTGATGATCCTGGCCGAGGGTCGTCTACTGAACCTGGGCTGCGCGACGGGTCACCCGAGCTTCGTGATGAGCGCGAGCTTCACGAACCAGGTGATGGCGCAGATCGAGCTTCACCAGAACGCCGAGAAGTACGAGCGGAAGGTGTACGTCCTGCCGAAGAAGCTGGACGAGAAGGTTGCGCGCCTGCACCTGGACAAGCTGGGCGTGAAGCTGACGCGGCTGACGCCGAAGCAGGCGGCGTATATCGGGGTGGATCCGGAGGGGCCGTATAAGGCGGAGCATTATAGGTATTAGGGCTCGGGGCTCGGGGCTCGGGGCTCAGGTAGGGGTCAGGTGTCGGGTGTCGGGTGTCAGGGGGCAGGGGGCAGGGGGCAGGG
>CALBZE010000026.1 GCA_937889645.1 uncultured bacterium | reverse complement strand
CGGCGGTGCAGTTCGCCCGGCTGATGGGCGCCCGCGTGCTGGCCGTCGCGTCCGGCCCGGACGGCGTGGAGCTGGCCCGGCGGCTCGGCGCGGACGCGGTCGTGGACGGCCGTGAAGGCGACGTCGTCGCGGCCGCCCGCGAGTTCGCGCCCGACGGCCTCGACGCCGCACTCCTCACCGTGGGCGGCGACGTCGCCCAGCTCGTCCTCTCCACCCTCCGCAAGGGCGGCCGCGCCGCCTACCCCCACGGGGTCGAGCCCGAGCCCGAGGCCGTCGAGGGGGTCCGGCTCCAGGGGTACGACGGCGATCCCGCCCCCGACGTCATGGAGCGCCTGAACCGCCTGGTCGAGCGCGGGCCGTTCGAGGTGCATGTGGCCGGGGTGTTCGCGCTCGAGGAGATCGGGAAGGCGATGGAGGCGGTGGAGAGGCACCATCTGGGCAAGGTGGTGGTGAGGATCGGGTAAGCGCGGGCGACGGGGCGGGCTCGCGCAGCCATCCTCTTCCCGCTGTCAGCACAGAGGCCTATCTTGTGCCCGGCGTCTTCGGCCGTCACCCCGCGGGCCAGTCCTGCCACGACATGTGACGTCGGAAAGGGGGCGCCCCATGATGGGCGTATATCCGGCCGCCGGCACAGCGGCTCTGGGCGTCGTGCCTAGCTGATACCCAAGCCCACGGCGTATCGGAACGCAACGACACTATGGCAACGGGCGGCATGGCGCCGGGATCTCCCGACTGTATCTCTCCGGGGAGGCGGCGTTCGCCGCACACACCCTCAAGGACACGACGCATACATGCCGGAGCAGGGTCGCAACGGGGTGCCTCGGGGGGCGTGTCTTGGCGTTCAATAGGGATAAAGACTTGCGATGACATTGCCATTCTTCGAGACCCTCTTCAGGCTCCGCATCGCCATTGCGCGGATCGGCGAGAACGATTGGCTGCGTTGGTGGAATTCAGACGCGCTGGGCCCCGCGGGCCGCTACGTGACGCCCCGGGTTTTCAGGCGTGCGCCAGCGCTCGCTGCCGCGCACATGAGCATCTTCGCGGCACGTGGACGCCATGACGGCGCGGTCCCGAAAGAACCGCTCGTTCATCTGTTCAACCTGGGTGAGCAGGTGGAAGGCGGGTTTGAGCGGTGGCTCATCCAACGCAAGGCGACCGGGTGGCTCCCGCCCGAGATGCCAGACCCGAAGCCGGACCAGGTCGAATCGGTGACGGCGGCTTTGCGTGCCGTCGGCATAGATCCGGATGAGAGCCTGAACGCAACGGACGGGTTCGTTGTGCTCGGCACTATCGGTACTTCGGCCATCCGAGAGCAGCCAGGTCGGGAAAGGGTCGTGACCGCACTCGCTGCGGCATACGCCGCGTCGCGGCCGGGGCAGTTGATCATTCCTTATTTCCGTGTGGAGCGTTGAGGTGTTGTACCGCTCGACGGAAATCAACGCGAATCTGACGAAAGGGGCCGCGAACGTCGCCGAAGTCGTCCAGCTTCTCAAGCTCTGGCGCCCCGACGAGGATCCGGCCGCGTACCAGGCTCGCGTCGTCGAGGAGAACCTCCTCGGCAAAGGCTCGAGGAAGCGGGCGAACGATGTCGTGAAGAACGTGCTCGCGCGGCGATATTTCCCGGGCGGGGCCGACGTGCCAGCGCGGTACATCGCGCAGATGGTGCAGAATGGTCTCCCGGGCGACCTGATACGTGGTGTGCTGTATTATCACGCCGCGCTCGCCGAGCATCTCCTATACCTGATCGCCGCCGAACTCTTGTTCGAGTGCCGCCAACGCGGTCAACCTGAGATAACTACGAGCGACGCGGCCGACTACATACGTTCGGTCGCGGCAGGCCGTGAGGGCTCTGCAAGCGCCCCCGCCTACTCGAAGGCGGTTCTTGAGAAACTCGCACAGTCTGCACTCACGGCGCTGCGAGATTTCGGCCTCCTCGAGGGGAGGGTACGGAAGCGGATCGCCCCGGTCCACATGCCTCACGAACTTGTCGGATACATTGCATACGCGCTCCGGGAGGAGAACGACAGCGCTCAGCGGATCGTCCAACACCGGGATTGGCGCCTCTTCCTCCTGACGCCAATGGAAGTCGAGGAGGCAATCGTCGATGCGGCGGGACACGGTCACTTCACCTATTCGACGGCAGGGAGCATCCGCCGCTTCGATTGGCATTACGGATCCTTGGAGGAGTATGTCGAACACCTCGCTCGAGGCACGCTTCGCTGACCTCGAGGACAAGCTGCTCTCCGGTCGCCCGATCGGGGCGTCGACGGATATTCCATTCGCGATCTTCGTTTACGACCCGCGCCAGGAGCTGGCGATTCGGGGGCACGTCGAGCGGCTCGCGACACGGCTCCGGAGGAACGCCGGGCGCGAGGCGGAGGTCATCGACCTCGGCGCCCTCTTCTGGGAATGCCTCGCCGCGCACCCGGATGGACCGGACGGATTCTTCGAGATCGAGAAATCGAGCCCGGACCTCGGCCCTGTGCTACAGGAGGCGCAGATCCACCTGATCGGGATCCCGAAGCCGGTGCCCGAGCCGGGACCATTCGAGGCCCGATTGCTGGAAAAGCTCAAACGTCTCGACCCGGAACGAGGGGTCGCGCTCCTCATCCGGGCGGGTGAGCTTTTCCCGGTCTACAGGACCTCGGCGCTCCTCGAGCGGCTCATCGGGCATCGCGACCTCCGTGTCACCACACTCCTCTTCTACCCGGGTTATCTGAGCGGACCGACGGAGCCGCGGTTCATGGGCGTGTGTGAGCCGAGCCCGAACTACCGCGTCAAGATTTTCGGCTGAGTGGGTTGGATCGATGACGAAGATCCTCGAACTGTTCGAACGGGATCCGAATCGCCGGATCGAAGAGGTCATCAAGGTCGATCAGACCAGTTCACCGGTCGTCCGTCAGGAGATCGAAGAATACGTCCCGACAGAATCGATCCGTCAGAACTTCATCCGTGTCCTCGAGCACTTCCGCGAGACGCCCAACAAGCCGCACGAGGGGATTGGGATCTGGATCTCCGGCTTCTTCGGTGCCGGTAAGTCCTCCTTTGCCAAGATCCTCGGCTACATCCTCGAGAACCGGGAGCTGAACGGCACGACAGCGTCGGAGCTCTTCGCGCAACAGACGGCCGACCCGCAGATCGCGTCGCTTCTCCGCCAGATCCATGAGCAGATCCCGACCAAGTCCGTGATCTTCGACGTCTCCACCGACCAGGCGGTCACGGACGCGGACGAGATGCTCTCCGACATCGTCTACCGGGTCCTCCTTCGTGAACTCGGTTACTCGACCGACCGGGAGATCGCGGAGCTCGAGATCGAGTTGGAGGGAGCGGGGCGCCTTCAGGAGTTCAAGGAGACGTTCAGTCGCATCTTCCCGGGGGAGTCGTGGGACGATGTGAAGTACCTGGCGGCGACGGCACGGAACCGTGCGAGCCGCGTCCTGCACGAAATGGATCCGGCAACGTACCCGAACGCCGATTCGTGGGCCAAGACTCCTGCCAAAGTGAACGTCTCTGCGAAATTCGTCGCTGAGCGAGCACGAATCCTGATCGCCCGGCGCGGCGGGGGGCGTGCACTCGTGTTCGTGATCGACGAGGTCGGGCAGTACGTCGCACGCAGCACCCGCAAGATGCTCGATCTCCAGGGCCTCATCCAGGCGCTCGGCGTCGAAGGGTACAACCATGCCTCGAAGTGGAAAGGGCAGGTTTGGCTGGTCGCGACCTCCCAGGAGCGTCTCTCCGAGGTCGTCGACAACCTCGACGGGCAACTCGTCGAGCTCGCGCGGCTGCGGGATCGCTTCAAGATCGAGGTCGACCTCGCGCCTTCGGATATCCGCGAGGTGACCTCCGTACGCGTCCTGAAGAAGAAGCCCGCCGCTGCCGCCGAGCTGAAGAAGCTCTTCGAGGAGCACCGGGGGAAGCTCACGGAGGCCACGCAGGTCAGCGGGAGGCTCGACACGGTTCCGCTCAACGCAGAGACCTTTGCCGAGCTGTATCCGTTTCTCCCCTATCAGATCGATCTGATCATCCAGATCGTCTCCGGCCTCCGCACCCAGGCTGGCGCGAGCCGACACGTGGGTGGTGCGAACCGCACCATCATCAAGCTCGCTCAGCAGGCGCTGATCGACGAGCGGGTGGGGTTGGGCAATGAGCCGATCGGTCGCCTGGTTTCCCTCGACATCCTCTACGACCTCCTCGAGAATCTCGTCGCCTCCGAGCGGCAGCGCGACATCCAGGAGATCAAGGAAGCCTTTGGCGCGGATGCGATGGAGACTCGCGTCGCGAAGGCGCTCGCGCTCCTCCAATTCGTCCCGTCCGTGGTCCGCAACGTGGCCAACATTGCGGCCCTCCTGCACCGGCGCGTGGACGAGGGGCCGCAGCGGGACGCCGTCGTCCAGGCGCTCCACAACCTCGCGGCCTACAGCAAGGTGCGAGAGACCGAACAGGGGTGGGAACTCCTCTCCCAGGTCGGGCGGAGCTGGGAGGAGGAGCGCCGTGGGGTCACCGTCTATCCGAGAGACCGTAACGCGCTCCTCGAAGATGCTGCGAGAGAGCTCTTCGACGACGTCTCCGGCTACCGACACAAGAACCTCCGCACTTTCAACATCACGCCGGTCGTCAATGGTCGGCGTCTCGGTCGGCAGGGCGACATTGACCTATTCGTCAACTTTGTAGCGGAGGACGACGCTCTTGAGGCCGTCCGGGGCCGCGCTCGCCAGGAGAGCAACACCGAGGGGGGGCAGAATTCTGTCTACTGGGTCGTCCCCATCCCGGAGGAGTTGACCCGTCTCCTCGACGACCTGCACCGGTCCGGGTGGATGATTTCCAGGTACGAACGAGAGCACACGCCCGATCAGAGCCGGCTCCTGAGCGACGAGAAGACTCGGCAGCGTGCTCTCCGGGCCTCCGTCGTTGCCAAGCTCCGGTCCGTATTCGCTGGGGGCTACCAGTTCTTCCGCGGGGTCGAAACTCCGCTACGGAATTTCGGGACGAATCTCGACGAGACGGTGCGTGGTGCGCTCCGGGATGCGATCCCGAAGCTCTTCCCCAAATTCGACCTCGCTGCGGTCCAGGTCCGTAGCGCCGCGGAGGCCGTCAAGATCCTCGAATCCGACACCCTCGCCGGGTTGCCGCAAGTCTTCTACGACGGCACCGACGGCCTCGGGCTGGTCCGTCGTGAGGCGGGCACCTACGCGATCGATACGCAGGCCCCGGCGCTCGAGGAGGTCCTTTCCTTCATCCGCAGCCGGCAGGACTTCGGGGAGAAGCCGTCGGGGAAGCAGCTCGAATCTCACTTCACCGGGTTCGGCTACGGGTGGGATCTGGAGGTCGTGATGCTCCTGACCGCGACCCTCCTCCGTGCCGGTGTGATTGAGGTCTACCACGGCCGGCGCTACACGAGCTACGGGGACCCGGCTGTCCAGGACATCTTCCGGAAGCCACAGTCTTTCCGTGCCGCGACCTTCGCTCAGCGTGAGAGCGCAGTGACGCTGAGGCACCGCGCGGCCGTCGCCGAAGCCCTCGAGCGGCTCTACGGGGACCAGGTCCCCCTCGAGGAGGAGGCTCTGGCCGCCGCATTGCGGCGCCTCCTCCCGCGCGACGCCGATCGCGCGTACTCGGTCCTCAGTGTGCTCCGCGCCCGGTCTATCCCCGGCGTCGGGGAGCTCCAGGAGCTGCATGAGACGCTGCGCGGGATCGTCGAAGAAAGGGCGGCGGAGGACGCGATCCTCGCCTTCCACAACCAGCGGGAGCAGATCACCCGGGCACTCGAGCGGCTCAAGAAGCTCGAGGTCGCGGTCACCGAGGCGAACCTTGCCACTCTCCAGAACGCTCGCAGGGCCGTCGATCGGCTATGGCCCGAGCTCCAGAGTCTCGGCGTCCGTTCCGAGTTGGCCGAGGAAGCCTCTTCGCTCCGGGAACTCCTCGAGTCGGACGACTTCTTCGAGCACCTCGCCCTCATCGGTCAGCGCACGCGCACGATCGCCGAGGCGTACGGCGAGGAGCGGAAGGCCTTGACCGCCAAAGTCGAGGAGGCCGTTCAGCACGCCCTCGACGAACTGCGCAACCAGGAGATCTGGCAGGCAATCCCGGAGCTCGAGCAGAATTCGCTCCTTCGTCCCTTCCACCGGATCGCCGATGCCGCCCGGGGCGATACCGCACCGCTCTCCGAACTCTCGAGCAACCTCTTCGCCATCGACGGCCTCTACGCCAACGCCCTTGCCCGGATGATCGAGATCGCCGAAGCGCTTGAGGGTGGGGACCAGGAGGACGCGAAGCCTGTGGTCACACGCATCCGGGTCGGCCGCTTCGCCCCCCGAGGCCTCCGTACCGAGGACGAGGTCGACGAGGTCCTGAGCAACCTTCGCAACGCCTGCTTGGAGGCGATCGCGAGGGGCGAGACGGTGGTGCTGGAATGAGCACGTCCGTTTTCATCCGCGCACATGATGCGGCACCGGCAGAGAAAGCCGGGGCGCTGGTGGGTCGCATCCGGGCGCTGCGCGAGGGAGCGGACCACGAGCAGGTCTTCTCCGTCGATCCGGAGCAGTTCTCCGCCGTGCCTGGCTCCCCCTTCGCCTACTGGGTCTCGGATGCGATCCGCGACATCTTCCGCCGCTTCCCCCCGCTGGAGGGGAACGCCGGTACGGTCAGGGTCGGGCTCCAAACATCGGATGATTTCCGCTTCGTGCGGGCCTGGTGGGAGGTGGCGCCGGAGCGGATTGGCTACTCTCCGGAGGACACGCTGACCGGGCGAGGCTGGGTGCACTTCGCCAAGGGAGGGAGCTACTCGCCCTACTACGCCGACGTGCACCTGGTGGTGAACTGGTGGGGGAAGGGGGCGGAGATCAAGAACTTCTTCGGACCCAACAGGCGCCTCGCATCCCGCCCACAGAACGAGGAGTTCTACTTTCGGCCGGGGCTGACGTGGCCACGGCGCACGACGAGCGGCTTGAGCGTGCGCACGCTCCCCGTGGG
>CALBZE010000025.1 GCA_937889645.1 uncultured bacterium | reverse complement strand
GCCGTTCCGGCGCGCCCGCCCCACCTCACCGCTGCACCCGCCCGTACTTCTCCACGATCCGCTCGACCGTGCTCACGTTCCTCATCGTGTGCGGCACGCCGATCGCCTTCTCCAGCGCGCCGGCGGACACGGCGGAATCGCTCATCCGCCCCCTGCGGAGCCAGTAGATCTCGCGCCCGTGGACCGGGAACCGGTCGCCGTCCGTCTCGAGACGACGGAGCCGGTCGGCGACGTCGTCGCCGACCGGCTCCCGAACGAACGCGACGTGCGGCGTCCACCCGTCCTCCGCGGGCGTGACCGACGCCGCGAAGCGGAGCACCGACTCAAGCTCCTCCACCGTCCGCAGGAACGTGTCCACCGGGAACCCGAGCGACGCGGCCAGGCGACGCTCGAGCCCCGCCTCGAGCGCGGCGGGCGGCTCCGTCGCGTCGAAGATCACGTTCCCGCTCGCGATGAACGTCGAAACGTCCCGCAAGCCGAACGACTCGAACACTTCGCGCAGACGATCCATCGTCACACGGCGGTTGCCGATGTTGATCCCGCGCAGGAATGCGACGTACCGCGGCATGGCGTCCCTCCCGGAGTTTCTCCCGCCCGCAGTATGCCCGGCCCCGCGCCCGGGGGCAAGGACCGTCCGACGCTCTTACCGACCGGCGCCGCGACGGGCCGCGGCCCACGCATCCAGCGAGTAACTCCCCGCCCCGTGCAAGAGGAAGAACACCGACCCGAAGAACATGGCCAGCGGCGCGATATTCGCCTCGAAAGGCAGCCCGACGTGCACCATGCCGAGTGCGACCAGGAAGTTCACGCACATGACCAGCGCGGCGACGCGCGTGAAGAGCCCGAGGGCGAGCAGGATCCCGCAGACGAACTGGGCGTACGCCGACACATGCGCCGAGAGCAGCGGGTACGGGAACCCGTTCCGGGCCAGGAAATCCCGGAACTCGATCATCCGCTCCCAATGGAATACGTTGTCCTGCGTCCCGTAGATCAGGACGAAGGCGAGGAAGAGACGAAGGACCGGCGCGCCGAGCGCGGAATACCGATCGAGGGGGATCGGCCGTACCATTTCGCGAAGCATCGAGCCTCCGGTGCAGAGGTGATACGAAGGGAAGACGAGTATCGGGACGCCGCGCGTGAAGCTCGCCTATTTCGAGCATAGAACGCGCGACGGGGCCTTTCCGGCGACGCTCGGTACAGCCACAGGATGGGCGAGCCGAGCGCGAATCGCCATCCCTTCCAGGCGTATCCACCAAACACACGAGCGGGCGGCGCGTGTACACGCGCCGCCCCCTCGCTGCACCGCCCTCGCTGCACCGCCCTCGTCACTCCACCCACCGCCACTACCGGAATCGGATCAGCTCCACGTCTTGCCCGCCCCGGTGCCGGACCTCGATCGTCACGTTCTCCCCACGACGCAGGCGACGGAGACGCCGCGCGAGATCGTCGTTCGACGACGGGACCTTCACGATCACCACCCGCGACGGGCCACGGTCCAGAGTGAAGTAGTTTCGCCGGGTGTCCACGACCACGACCCGCCCCGTCCACCGCTCGGTCTTCCATACGCCGTGACGGCCGTTGTCCCACGGACCGCGATCGCCCCAGCCCCACCCATTGCCTCGCCGCAGCTCGACCCGCTCCGCCCACGGCCGGCCGCGGCGGTCGTACTCCACGCGGATACGGACGTCGTCGCCGCGCCGCAGCGCCGAGACCGGATACGAGCGCCGCCCGTCGTGCACACGGGTGCGGCGGTCGTAATAGATGGTGTACGTCCGCCCGCGACCCCCGCGCCCCTCGCTCACGTAGATCCGGTCGCGACGCGTGTCGATGCCCCGGATCTCGCCGTGGATCGTCGCCTCCCGCCCCCACACCCCGCCCGGCGGCCGCCCCGGCGTGCCCGCCACCGTCGTGCACGCCGGCGCCACGCCCAGCGCGAAGACCAGCAGCATCAGCCCGACCCGTATGGTTCCCGCCTTCAGGATCATGAGTACCTCCCGTCGTACTGCGACAACGCTTGCGCGGTGTCCGGAGGGAGCAACGGCCGGACCAAGCCGTAATTCCTTGGTATCACGTCAGTTCCGACCGATCCCGCACCACGCGGGTGTCCTCTGGGGGAGACAGATGTTTTCGAGGGCGGGAGACATATGCGGGGCCCGAACTATCGTCGTAACATGGAGTTCCGGTACCCGCACCGGCGCGAGCGGTGACCCGGTTGCCGACGACGACGAGCGCGGATAACCTGCTCGATATCGACCCGACGACCCGGCCAGCCGAACGCCGCGGCCGGTTCGCCCGTTCCACTACGACACCGGTAGCTCCGCATGAACGAACCCGTGACGGAACCCACCGCGCCGGGGCCCCGCCTGATCGACCTCAGCCACACGATCGAAGCCGGGATGATCACCTACAAAGGGCTCCCCGCGCCCGTGATCTGCGACTACCTGAGCCGCGAGGCGTCGCGTGCGATGTACGCCGAGGCAACGGAATTCCACATCGGCCGCATCGAAATGGTCGCGAACACGGGGACGTACGTCGACGCCCCGTTCCACCGGTTCGCCGACGGCCCGGACATGTCCGGGTTGGAGCTGGCGTCGCTTGCGGACCTGCCGGGAGTGGTCGTTCGGGTGGCCGGGCGGGAGGGGCCGGGAGGGCGTGACGACCCACGAGGGCCCGAGGGGCGGGCCGGGCGCGAGTGGCCTCACGGGAGTGGCCAGCTCGAAGGATCCGACGGGAGCGACAACCCCGACAGGTCCCGCGGGCGCGCCGGTCGCGAGGGCTTTGCGGAGCTCAACGGGCGCGCGATCGGCCCCGAGGCGTTCGAGTCCCACGACCTCCGCGACCGCGCGGTCCTGGTCCACACCGGCTGGGCCGCCCACTGGCGCACGGACCGCTACTTCGAGGGGCACCCGTACCTGACCGAGGACGCGGCGATCTACCTGCGCGATCACGGCGCCGTACTGGTCGGGATCGACTCCTACAACATCGACGACACCGGGGACCTGCGCCGCCCGGTGCACACGATCCTCCTCGGCGCGGGGATCCCGATCGTCGAGCACATGCGCGGCCTCGAGCAACTCCCGGTCACGGGGTTCCGCTTCTCGGCCGTTCCGGTGAAGGTGAAGGGGCTGGGGAGCTTCCCGGTGCGGGCGTACGCGCGGCTGTAAGCGGACCAACAATTCCTGCAGACAGAGCGCTAGGCCGTCCGGGGTCGCGAACATGTGGCGAACGGCCGCACGCCCGGCCCGCCCCTACGATCCCCGTCGGCTTCGCCCTCCCGATCGCCGCCGCCGGCGGCGGGTGCGCCGGAGCGCCCGCCCGCTCCCGCGACGTTACTCCGCCGCGACCACTCGCTCCACCGTCTCCACCGCGTCCGCCGATCGCGGCCGCACGATCCGCGCGACCGTCGACCGCAGCGCGCCGAACGCCAGTGCCGCCGCACCGCCAGCGATGAAGCTCGACGCGCCGTCCGGCAGCCCGAGCCGCGCGGACAGCAGCGACGACGCGATGTTCTCCACCCCGGCGAAAACGAAGGTGATCAGCACGCCGAAGGCGGTGTAGACCGCGCTGCGTCGCACGATCAGCGACGACTCCAGCGCACCATCGTAGAAGACGCCGACAGCGAGGCAGATCACCATGGCCAGGTTCCCCAGGCCGAGGATCGTGCCGGGGATCGCCTTCGCGACCGGGTGCTCGAGGCCGAGCTGCTGCATCACGGACTGGAGCGCGATGTTCGCGAAGAGCCCCACGGTGCCGACCACGCACCCGTCGACGATCCAGCGGATGCGTCGCCGGTCGTCGACGTCGGCGAGGCGGTAGCTGAGTCTCAGGTTCAGCGCGGAGATGAGGATCGCCACCGGCGCGCCCACGACGATGAAAAGGGCGATTAGGACGCCCAGCGTCGCCGCGCCGATGCGCGCGATGAGCGGCGATGTGCCGTCGACCCCGACGCTCTCGGCCCCGACGACGCGCGCGATCACGTAGAGGAGCAGCGGGAGCGACCCGGCTACGATCGCCACCGCCCAGACCGGCCGCGGCCGCAGCAACAGTCGACGGAGCCAGTACCCTGGGCGCGCGCCCAGCCGGACCACGCGCGCGGCGACCGCACGCACGCCCTTCCCCGCGCCGCCGCGATCCGCCGGCGGCGACGGAGGCACGAGGTCCGCCGGCGTGAGCGGCCGCGGGAACACAGTGGAGAAGCTCAGGAACGCGGCGGGCGCAAGCCAGAGGGCGAGGTGGATGATGAGCCCGTCGACCTCGATCAGCGGGCGGACCCAGGCAGGCGCGTCCGGCCCGCCGCGCCCCAGGACGACGGCGAGGTAGACGGATGCCCAGAAGAGGGCGAGGCTTCCCAGGAACCAGGTCAGCGCCCGCGCCGCGGGCCTGTGCGCCGCGCGCCACGCCAGCGCGAACCCGATCCCGCACGCCGTGAACGCCGTCGCCTGACCGAGCGCCATCTCGATCAGCGTCCGGATCGACCGGGGCGCAGCATACGGCGCGCCGAGACTCGCCAGCTGCAGGACGAGCATCCCCGCGGCGACGAGCAGCAACGCGCCGGCGCCCGCCCGGAACGCCACGACGCCCCGCACCGCCGGGTCCCTCATGCGATGCCTCCTTTCACAGTCAACCGCGCGGCGCCCCTCGCGGCGTCATCCCGCCGCGCCGGCCAGCGCCACCCGCCCTCCGCCTCACCCCTCCATCATCGGGATCCGGATCCCGTTCGCCCGCGCCGTCTCGATCGCCAGCTCGTACCCCGCGTCCGCGTGCCGAGCCACGCCGATCCCCGGGTCGTTCGTCAGCACCCGCTCGATCCGCTCGCGCATCTCGGGCGACCCGTCCGCGACCAGCACCTGCCCGGCGTGCAGCGAGTTCCCGATCCCCACGCCGCCGCCGTGGTGGAAGCTGACCCAGCTCGCGCCCGAGGCGGTGTTCAGCAGCGCGTTCAGGATCGGCCAGTCGGCGACGGCGTCGCTCCCGTCCTTCATCCCTTCCGTCTCGCGGAAGGGCGAGGCGACGGAGCCGGTGTCGAGGTGGTCGCGCCCGATCACGATCGGCGCCTTCAGCTCGCCGCGCGCGACGAGGTCGTTCAACGCGACGCCGAAGCGCGCCCGCTCGCCCTGCCCCAGCCAGCAGATCCGCGCCGGCAACCCCTGGAACTGCACCTTCGCGCGGGCCATCGTGATCCAGCGGCGCAGGTGCTGGTCCTCGGGGAACAGCTCGAGGACGAGGTCGTCGGTGCGGTAGATGTCCTCCGGATCGCCCGAGAGCGCGACCCACCGGAACGGACCCTTCCCCTGACAGAAGAGCGGACGGATGTACGCCGGCACGAAGCCGGGGAACGCGAAGGCGTCGTCGAACCCGGCGTCCTTCGCCTGGCCGCGCAGGTTGTTGCCGTAATCGAACGTGACCGCGCCGCGTCGCATGAGCGCGACCATCGCCTCGCAGTGCACCCGCATCGACGCCATCGAGCGACGCACGTACTCGACCGGGTCGTTCCGCCGCAGCTCGGCGGCCTCCTCGAGCGACAGCCCCGCCGGCACGTAGCCGTTCAGCGCGTCGTGCGCCGACGTCTGGTCCGTAAGCACGTCCGGCACGACCCCGCGCCGCACCAGCTCGGGCAGCACCTCGGCGCAGTTCCCGACCAGCCCCACCGACAGCGCTTCGCCCCGATCCCGGGCGCCGAGCACCCACTCGAGCGCGGTGTCCAGGTCGTCCGTCATGCGGTCGCAGTAGCGGGTCTGCACGCGACGCTCGATCCGCTTCGGGTCGACCTCCACGACCAGGATCGCGCCCTCGTTCATCGTCGCGGCGAGCGGCTGCGCGCCGCCCATCCCGCCCATCCCGCCGGTCAGCACCCAGCGACCCTTCAGCGTCCCGCCGAAGTGCTCCCGCGCGACCGCGCCGAACGTCTCGTACGTCCCCTGCAGGATCCCCTGCGTCCCGATGTAGATCCACGAGCCGGCCGTCATCTGGCCGTACATCATCAGCCCCTGGCGCTCCAGCTCGCGGAAGTGCTCCCACGTCGCCCAGCGGCCGACCAGGTTCGAGTTCGCGATCAGGACGCGCGGCGCGCCGGGGTGGGTCTTGAAAACCGCGACCGGCTTCCCCGACTGCACGAGCAGCGTCTCGTCGTTCTCCAGCTCACGGAGCGTGCGCACGATCGCGCCGAACGCTTCCCAGTCCCGGGCGGCCTTACCCATGCCGCCGTAGACGACGAGATCCTCGGGCCGCTCGGCGACCTCGGGGTCCAGGTTGTTCATCAGCATCCGGAGCGCGGCTTCCTGCGTCCAGTCTTTACAGGTCAGGGCGGAGCCGCGCGGGGCGCGGATGGTACGGGAGGTGTTGGTGGTCATGGCGGTGTAGGTGTCAGGTGTCAGGTCTTGGGTGTCAGGTGTTGGGGCTCAGGGCTCAGGGCTCGGGGCTCAGGGCTCGGGGCTCGGGCGTGGTGTGGACGCCCGTTGGGGGAGAATGGGGTGACGGAGGGGGATTCTCAAGGGGGTGAGGAGATGGTGCGGGGGTGAGACGTCTCACGGGGGCGCTTCCGGGGTGCGGTGCTTGGTCCGCCGACGGTCTGGCGGCGCTCCGGCGCGGATGCGAGGTTGTTGCGATCCGGCTACCGATGATCTTTACCGTCGACGTCGACGGGGTCGGCGCGGCCGCCGTCAACCGAGAACTACCACGATGCTCGAATCCCTGACCAGCGACTCCTTCGCCGAACGGATAGGCGAGACGTTTCGGATCCACGTCGACCCGGCGACGTCGATCGACGCCGTCCTATCGGAGGTCACCGAGCGCCCGCGCCCGGCCGGCTTCGGCCGGGCTCCGTTCACCCTCCTCTTCCACGGGCCGATGGACGCCGCTCTCCCGCAGCGGATCTACCAGGTCGAGCACCGGGAGATGGGCGTCCTCGAGATCTTCCTCGTCACCGTCGGCCCGGACGCGCGGGGGATGCGCTACGAGGCGGTGTTCTCCTGAGGCTCCCGCACCAGGAAGAGGTAGACTCCCCGGTCCTCGACCTCCTGAAACCCGAAGCGGGCGTAGAGCCGCCGCGCGGGGTTGTAACGCTCCACGTGGATGCTGACGCGCTTTCGCTCCCGTTCGGCTTCCCCGATCACGGCCGAGAGGAGCGCGGTCCCGATCCCGCGTCCGCGGAACGCGGGGAGGATCGCGATGTCCATGATCCGGATCTCCTCGGGCCAGCGCGCCACGTAGAGCCGGCCCGCCGGCTCGCCGTCGCACTCGACCACCGCGAACGAGGCGCCCGCGTAGTGCTGGCGGTAGAACCGGTCCTGCGCCTCGAATTGCATGCGCAGGAACGATTCGACCTGCTCGGCGTCCCAATCGACGAACGCGAGCTCCTCCTCGCGGGTCGAAGCAAAGACCCGGTAAAGGAACTCGCGATCGCCGGCGCCGGCCTCCCGCAGCGACAGCCGCGGCCCGGGCGCCGGGGCCGCACCCGTACGCCCGCTCACGGGCGCGGCGGGAAAACCCCCTCGAGCGCGATGCAGAAGGTGACCGCGAGATAGGGCATCCGGTTCTCGTGGGGCTGGGAATGGCCCTCCGCCGTGGAGAGCATCGTGTCGGACATAGGCGTCGTCGGCGTGGTCGCGGCGTACGCCGAGCCGCCCCCCGATACGTTGAGCACGCTGGAGGGGTCCGGCGACCTGTTGGGGGTGCGGCCCGCCGCGGCCTTCATCTCGTGCCTGTGGGTCGGGACCTGGGATCGGAGGAGCGTGACCGCGTTGGCTCCGCCGGCCTCCCCCAGCGCGCGCGGCGTGAGACCGGGCGCGGCGCCCGCACCCACCACCACCCGCCCCATCAGGTTCGGGAGCCCGAACGTCGTCTTGCCGTCACCGCCGTACGTGGCGCCGAGAATCGAGTAGAGCGCCACGTTCTGGGTGATGAGCATGAGCTGCCCATCGCACGCCGCCCAGCCTCGTGGCGTGAAATCGAAGGCAAAGGGGCGAACCTCGCCAATGAACGGATCGGCCATCGTCGTCTCCTCAACTCCTGGACGGGAAGATCCCGTCGAGGCAGATGATGTAGTTCAGGCACTGGTACGGCTGCATGTTGTCGTGCGGCTCCGGGGACGGCGTTCCGTAAATCGTGCCGGTCCTGGGATCGATCGACTCGCCGATCGCGTTCGGGTGCATCGACAGCGCGGGCGCGGCCGTGGAGTACATCGAGATCCCTGACCCCGCGGCCAGGACCGCGCCCTCGGGATCCGTCAACTGGGCGGCATCGGCCGCGACGTTCACCGAGTGCGTGTGCGCCGGGAGGTTGGCCGGGGTCAGGGTCACGGCCTCCGCGCCCCCCTTCTCCCCTTGCGTGTACCCGGGGCCGACGTGGACCGGGACGCGCCCGCGCAGGTCGGGGAGCGCGAAGGTGGTCGTGCCGTCGCCACCGTACATCGTGCCGAGGACCGAGTACAACGTGGAGTACTCGGCGATCGAAAGGAGACTCCCGTCGCAGAATGCCCAGCCGGCCGGGGCGAAGTTGCCGGCAAAGAGCCGGATTTCACCAACGTAGGAATCCATCGGTCCCCCTCCTAGTCGCGGGATGGGTAGAGCCCCTGCAGCGCGATGCAGTACCGCAGCACCGTGTAGGGCTGGCGGTTCTCGTGCGGCTGGCTCGCGGGCTCGCCCGCGCCGACGGCGGCCGCGCTCAACGTCGTCGGTTGGGTCTTGGCCGTCACGCTGATGTACGCGGGATGCTCCAGCCTGGCGAGGACCGCACCCGCCGGAGAGGGTACGGTCGCTTGCTCCGTCGTCGCGAGGATCTCGTGGCCGTGCTCGCCCGGCATGTTCGCCAGCGTCAGCGTGACCTGGGCCATGCCGCCCGACGCCCCCACCGCATGCCCGCTCCCCCTATGGACCGCGACGCGGCCTCGCAGGTCCGGGAGGTTGAAGGTGGTCTGCCCGTCTCCGCCGTACCGGGTGCCCAGGAGCGAGTAGAGCGCCTGGTTCTGGGCGATGGACAGCGACTGCCCATCGCAGTCCGCCCACCCGCGCGGCGCGAACGTGTACGGGAACAGCTTGATCTCTCCGAGGAACGGCTCCGCCATCGTCCTCTCCTTTGGAACGGGTGGTCGGTTCAGGGCCGGTAGCAGGTGCCGCCCGTGACGGTGTGGATACCCGTAGCGGTGTCGAGGAACACCTGCGCCGGACCGCCCCCCTGGTACGTGTTGCTGTTCGACAGGAACGACGCGATGGCCCCGTCGTCGTTGCCCCCCGTGTACCCCTCCAGGATCAGCAACGTATTGCCGGTGCGCCCGACGACGAGGTCGTCGGTGAACCCCTTGTCCAAACGGTGGTCGAGCGAGTTCTTGAGCGAACCCTGCGTCGGATGCCCGGCCACGAGGCACAACGTGCTGTTCAGCACGGTGGCGAAGAACGACTCCGGCCAGAGCACGTCCGAGTCAGAATCCTGCGACATCGTGACCGTGTTCGCCTGAACGACGGCGTCGTGGCGGCCGGGGCCGTTGCTGATGGCCTGCACGTTGAGCCCCCACGAGCGGCACTCGTGCACTACGTTGTCCGTGATGGCCGTGCGGTGGTTTCCGGCCCCGTTCCCGTTCGCCGTGATCCCGTTGTACCCGCACGACCGCGGGACTCCCGGCGTCCCGACGGTGTTCCCCCGCACGTACCCCGTGGCCTTCCCGTTGGGGCCGGATTCCCACGCACCGACCACGATCGAGTACTGAGAACCCGTGACCGTGTTGTCCTTCACGTCGAAGTCGAGGGTCCCTTGCCAGGTGGTGGCCTCACCGGCGACGACGTGGATCCCCCTGTTGTTGGTGGCGCCGAAGGTGTTGTTCTCCACCCGCACCGTGCCCCCCGCGGTCCCCTCCGCCACGTAGGAGAGGCCGAAGGAGGTGTGGTTCCCGATCGTGTTCCCGACGAGGGTAACGTTGATCACCGCACTCCCGCTCGGCCGGATCCGCACGCCGCCGTCCCTGGGCGACATCTCGGTTTCCGAGATGTCGTTGCCGTACATGTAGAGGTCGAGCGTGCCGCTGGAGTTGGCGATGTAGACCTCGTCGTTGTACGACCCGCGAATCTGCACCGTGTCGATCCGCGCCGTCCCGGTCAGCGACGTGAACCGGATCCCGTGCTCGTCGGCCGCGTCGCCGTTGTTCTCCAGCGTGCTCCGACGCAGGTGGAAGCCGGTCACCGCGTCGCCACGGATCCCGTTCCCGCCGCTCCCCTGGATCATCATCCACGAGAGCGAGACCGGGCCGGTGTTCGAGAGCGAGATCCCATCGCCCGCGGTGTTCTGGATCGTCCCGCCGGAGCCGGCCGTCCCCGTCCCCGTCACCTCGAACGTGCCCGTCGTGTTCGAGAGAACGATCCCGTTCGCGCCGCCGCTCGCGCTCACCGAGCGGAACGCGCCGGAGATCTGCCCGTTGGAGAGGCTGATCGCGGGTCCGTTCGTCGAGTTGACCTCGGCGTCGCTGCCGAGGGTGAGCGTCCCGAACCCGTTCCCCTGGATCCCGGTCCCGCCGGTGGTGATCACCGTGAGCCCGCGCAGGGTGTTGTTCGTGCCGAGGACGATCCCGCCCGAGCCGCCTCCGATCCGGGCGCGCGTGCCGTTCGCCGCATTCATCGCCGGCAGCGGCGCGCTCCCCACGGGCGCCGTGATGCCGAGGATCTGCTCGAGCGACTCCGTCGCGTCCTGCCCGATCAGCTTCTGCCCCGGACGCAGGGTGAGCGGAGAGGACAGCGTGTAGTTCGTGCCGCTCTCGTAGAGGAAGATGACGTCGCCATCGCCGGGGTTGTTCCCCACGTTGTCGTTCACCGCCCGGAACGCATCCAGCGAACTGAACGGGTTCGAGAGCCTGCCGCACCCGTTCGCCACGCTCGTGCACGCCGACGCGGTGTTGTCGATGAACCAGATCATCCCGGCGACCGTCACGGTCACGGTGGCGGTGTCCGCTTGCACGCCGTCGCTCAGTACGTAGATGAAGGAATCGGTCCCCTCGTAGCCGGCCGGCGGGTTGTAGGTGAAATCACCCATCCCTGTGCCCGAGGTCGTCATCGACACATCGCCGCCCTGCTGCGTCTTGCCGGCCACGCCGTTCCAGCCGACGAACGTGATCGTAGCGCCCGGCGGGACCTGGTCGTTCGAGGTTACTTTGAATCCGCTTGCATCCGAAGAGATCGACACGTTGCCGAGCACCGCGATCGGGAAGGCGTCGTCCTCTGCCCCGAGCGCCGGGACATAGGCGGCCACGTAGATCTGCGCCGTGCCCGTGCGGGGACCTGAGGTCGCCGTGATCGTGACCAACCCGGTGTCGCCCGCGGCCGTGACCAGCCCCGTCTCGTCCACCGTCGCCTTCGCCTCGTCGCTGCTCGTCCAGCTCACCTCCTCCTCCGCCAGCACCGCGCCGAGCCGGTCGCGCACCACCGCCGCGAGCTGCAGCGTCCCATCCCCTTCCGGAGCCCCCACGACGATCGTATCCACGGCGGGTGTGATGTCGATCCACCCTTCCGGATACCGCACCTCGGCCGAGACCAAGACGCCGAACTGGAACGACCGCACGTTCGGCGAGAGCAGCCACTGCCACGTCTTCGCCGCGCTCGTCTCGCCCGGCCCCAGCAGCTCGTCGTACTGGAAGTAGGGCTGGTCCGAGGCGGTGAAGAGCCCCACCCCGTCCGCGTTGTGGACGACGACGCTTCCGCCCTGCCCGTCCGTGGTGGACGTCACGACCGGGCCCGAGTGGAAGAAGACCCGAACGCCATCTTCGTGCACGGTCTCGCCATCCACCGTCCCGAGCGCCTGGCCGATCAGGTTTTTCACCGTCACATCGGCCTGGAAGATCCCCGCGGGAGCGGCCGGATCGCACTGCGCCTCGAAGCAGACGTTGCTCGAGGTGAGCAGCACGTTGATCCCCTGCCCACCCAGCGTGAGCGCGCCGCGCGCGCCGGCGGGAAGCTGGCCGGCGGGTGCTGCGCATTCGAGCGTGCCGCGCGTCACGTGCGCCGTGCACTCCAGCGCGACGGTTCGCATGTCCACGTCCGGTTCGGGAGCGAGAGGGTCCGCGCCGCGCTCGCCGCTGCAGCTGGCAAAGACGAGGGCGCCTGCGATGAGGAGCGGGATGAGCAGACCACCAGAGGACCACGGTGCCGTGGTGCGTCCGGGGCGAGCCTGGTTCATGAGTCGCCTCACTCGGTTGACGATGACGTGCACGGAACGCTGCCCGAATGGTCGCTTCGGACAGCGCTTCGATCATGACGGGCGCGGTGCGCGCTGCCCGATGCTACAACAACATCGCTACTGCCGATGGCTCGCGGGGCAATGGCGAGCCATGTGGTGCGTCCACGGGACGAGCCGACCGCCGCGCCCGACCAGGGCGAGTGGGGGTAGGCTCGCGCCCATTCCATCTTCCCCGTCACCCGCACGCACCGGATGCATGGGAAGGTATCGAATTCATCGCCGCCGTCGGCGGGGCGGGCGCTCGCCACGCGTTGCGCCTCGAGCCGCTCCAGGTACTTCGGCCACGCCTCCCGCAGTGAGACGCGCCTGAGGTCCGCGACGACGTCGTTCTCGTTGAATCCGTAGTCCGAGAGCTGGCAGCACGTGGAGAGGCGGGCGCGGGAATCGACGTAGACGCGCCTCACCCCGTAGGTGTCGCACAGCGGCTCCTCGCCCTCGAACGGCGCGCCGTAGTCGAGCTGGATCCGCGTCCGGCGCCCCGGCTCGGCCGCCATCGCCCGGACCTCCCGGGCGACGTCCCACCACTCCGCCGGATCCAGGTCGGTGCCCCGTTCCAGGCTTCCGGTCACCGGCTGCGGCAGGATGAAGTGGACCGCCATGCAGCCGAGCGCTTCGGCCAGCTCGACGGCGTCGCGGAGCTGGTGACGGTCCCGCCGGTCGACGACGATCGACAGCGCCGACGGGATTCCCAGGTGCGTCAGAATGCCCACGCCCAGCAGCACCCGCCGAAAGCTCCCGCGCCCTCGCTCGGCGTCGTGGACCGCCTCGTCCGCGCCCGAGAGCGAGAGGCGCACCGATTGCGGCGGGAAGCGCCGCAGCAACGGCACGACCCGCTTCAGGTGCCAGCCGTTCGTGACGAACCGGTACGGCACGCCGCGCGACGCGATCGTCTCGACGATCTCGGTGAACCGCCGGTGGATCAGCGGCTCGCCACCCGTCAGGCTGACCGTGACCTCGCCCCACAACGACAACGCGTCGTCGAGGATCCGGCCGACCAGCTCCGGCTCCAGCTCCCGCACGGTCTCCACGTCGTCGCGGATGCAGTGGGGACACCGGAGGTTGCAGTGTTGTGTGATGGCGAAACCGAGGAGCATCGGGCCCCGGCGCGACTAGAAGACCGTGCTTGCGCCGCCGTCTCCGATGATACCCGAACCCGGGATCGATTCCATGGTCAACGCGCTCAGGGGAGGCAAAGGCTCGATCGCCGGCCGGCTCCACGGGCGGCGCGTCTCGCCCTCGGCACGCGCGACGACGGTTGCGTACGGTGCTCCGGCGGGGACGGCTCCCTCTCGTCGCATGCTGGACCTCATCGAGTCCATTGGGTTCTCGGACGATGCACTCGTGCCCCCGCGCCTACCGACCACCGCACGATCGAGCCGGGAGCGTCGAATAACGGACTAACCTTAATGCGCCCTACGCCGGTTCCGCAATGCCGTCCTAGCCGCGGGTCGTGACGAGAAGGGTAGTGGCGGGGGGAACCGCGAGATACGGAGCACGGGGACGCCGGACCGTAGTCGAGGCGGACCCACGTCCGGCGTCCCGGCTCGCGCCGCCCTGCCAAACCCGGCCACCCCTGCCTTTCTGACACCAATTCGGTTATATTCCAATCATCGTTGAAACGAGGCTAACCCACGACAGGCCAACGAGTTGTGCGCGAGTGACCGCGCGTGGCCCGTAGAATGCCTTGCGGGGTATCGCCTTGCGGCGGCCTGCCGGGCCGTCGGTCTCCGACCCAGAGGTGAGTTGTATGGCTGAGCGACTGATGCTCCCCGTGCTCCCGCTCCGGGAGACGGTGGTCTTCCCGGGCGTCACGGTCCCGATCAGTGCCGGGCGGCCGGGCACGGTAGAAGCGATCCAGGCGGCACTCGACACGAAGGACCGGCTGATGTTCGCCGTCTGCCAGCGCGAGAACGTGGAAGAGGTCGAGCCCGAGGTCCTGTATGGGACCGGCGTGGTCGTCCGGATCATGCAGGTGCAGCGAACGCGCGGTGGACTCCAGCTCGTTATCCAGGGCGAGCACCGGGCGATGGCGATGTCGTACGCCCGGAGCGGGACGGCGATGCTGACCGCCGCGGTACGGCCGCTGGATGAGCTGGCGCCGGTCGACGTGAAGGACCCGGCGTTCATGGCGCTGGACAGCGCGCTGCGCGAGCGGTCGGCCGAGCTCGGTCGCCGTCGCGGCGTGCCGGCGGAAGCGCTGGAGCAGTTCGTGGAGGGCGTCGACTCGCCGGGCGCGTTCGCGGACATCGTCGCCTTCTACCTGGAGACCTCGGCTGCGGAGAAGCAGGAGCTGCTGGAGCTGCTCGATGTGGAGGAGCGGATGCGGCGGGTCCTGGTCGCGGTCGAGCGCGACTTGCTGCGGATGGAGGCGCAGCAGGAGATTCAGCAGAAGGTCCAGGAGGAGCTGGGCGAGAAGCAGCGCGAGATGGTGCTTCGCGAGCAGCTCAAGGCGATCCAGCGGGAGCTGGGCGAGGACGACGAGGCGGACGAGATCGAGGAGCTGAAGGAGCGGATCGCCGCGCTGGAGCTGCCGGAGGAGGCGCGCAAGGAAGTCGAGCGTGAGCTGAGCCGGCTCGAGCGGACGCATCCGCAGTCCGCGGAGTACCAGGTCATTCGGACGTACCTGGAGTGGGTGACCGAGCTGCCGTGGAGCGAGCGGACGGAGGATCGTATCGATCTCGCGCGCGCCCAGGAGGTGCTCGAGGAGGACCACTACGGCCTGGAGGACGTGAAGGACCGGGTCCTCGAGTTCCTGGCGGTGCGCAAGCTCCAGATGGAGCGCGCGGCGGCGGAGGTCGCGGAGGAGGCCGCGGCGGAAGCCGCGACGGTGGCGCCCGAGACGGCGGCCGCTGAGGCCATGGCGGGCGAGCGCGCGGCGGCGGAGGCTGCGAAGGAGGCGGAGGGCACGGAGCAGGCTGCGCCGGAATCCGCGACGGAGGAGCCCACCGCGTCGGCGGAGGAGCCCGCGGCGCCCGGCGCCGGCACGGACTCCGACGCCGAGACCGTGCGCGCGAAGGCGCGGGCGGTCGGGCGCGGTCCGATCCTGCTCTTCCTCGGGCCTCCGGGCGTGGGGAAGACGTCGATCGCGAAGTCGATCGCGCGGGCGCTGGGTCGCAAGTACGTGCGCGTCGCCCTGGGCGGCGCCCGTGACGAGGCTGACATCCGCGGGCATCGCCGCACGTACGTCGGCGCGATGCCGGGCCGGATCATCCAGGGTCTGCGCCAGGCGGGGACGAAGAACCCGGTCTTCCTCCTCGACGAGGTCGACAAGCTCGGCGTGAGCCTGCAGGGCGACCCGGCCGCGGCGCTCCTCGAGGTGCTGGACCCGGCGCAGAACCACGCGTTCGTGGACCACTACCTGGGCGTGCCGTTCGACCTGTCGGAGGTGCTGTTCATCGCGACGGCGAACTGGCGCGACCAGATCCCCGCGCCTCTGCTCGACCGCATGGAAGTCGTCGACTTCAGCGGGTACACGGAGCAGGAGAAGCTGGAGATCGCCAAGCGCTACCTCCTGCCGCGCCAGCGTGAGGAGAACGGCCTCCGCACGGAGGAGCTGGAGGTCGAAGACCGCGCGGTCCAGCGGGTGATCAGCGGGTACACGCGCGAGGCCGGCGTGCGCCAGCTCGAGCGCGAGCTCGGGAAGGTCGCGCGCAAGGCGGCGCGGCGGATCGCGGGCGGCGAGGTCGAGCGCGTCGTCGTCACCGAGGACGACGTCCAGGAGCTGCTCGGCCGGCCGCGGGTGCACCCCGAGCGGGCGGCGGCGAACGACGCCGTCGGCGTGGCGACCGGGATGTACTACACGCCGATGGGCGGCGACATCATGTTCATCGAGGCGAGCGCGTCGAAGGGGAAGGACAACCTGATCCTGACGGGCCAGCTCGGCGACGTGATGAAGGAGTCGGCGCGCGCCGCGCTGACCTATGCCAAGACGCACCACGACCGCCTCGGGATCCCCGAGGAGAACCTGAAGGACGTGGAGATCCACATCCACGTGCCTGCGGGCGCGATCCCGAAGGACGGCCCGTCGGCCGGGATCGCGATGGCGACGGTGCTCGTCTCGGCGCTATCCGGCCGTCCGGTCCGCAGCGACGTCGCCATGACGGGCGAGGTCACGCTGACCGGCCGGGTGCTGCCGATCGGCGGGGTGAAGGAGAAGGTGCTCGGCGCGCACCGGGCGGGGATCCGCGAGATCATCCTCCCGCGCGACAACGAGGCCGACCTGGACGACCTCCCCGAGGAGGTCCGCCGGGAGCTGAAGTTCCACCTCGTGAGCGAGCTGGGCGAGGTGCTGGCGCTCGCGCTGCGCGGCGCCAGCCTGCACGAGGGGAGTCTGATCTTCAGCGAGAGCGGCCTGCAGCCCCCTGCGCCGGCCGGCTCCTTCCCGGGCGGCCCGATCCTCAACTGATCGGCCGGGCGGCGCGCCCGCCGAGCCTGGAGCGCCCGTCGAGGCTTCGCCGCCCGCCGGGCCCGCGCCGCCGAGCCCGCGCCGCCGAGCCCGCGCCGGCGGCCCGCGCCGGCGGCCCGTGCCGCCGAGCCCGGAACGGCCGCTGAGCCCAACGCGGCCGCCGAGCCCAACGCGCCCGTCGAGCGCCTGTACGCCGGCGGGCGCTTCGGCTTGTCCCGGGAACCGTACCCGTGTACATTGGCGCCCCGACTTCGAAGGCGCAGGCGACGCCACGCAGGTCGAGTTCCTGGGGCGGATCCACGCCAGCCGGCTCTTCCTCCCTCCGAGCACCCACATCGGGGGCCGCGTCTTCCGACGTCTCGCCTTCCTCTCGATGAGGGCGCACGAAGACCGGGCCCGCGCGGCGATCGAGATCTACGCGCGGCCGCGGCGTCGATCGGCAAGCGACCGGACCGGACAACCCTCCGCGCCGGTCGCGGCATCCGAGATACAGTTTCCGGAGCACGCCCGGGTGATCTCCCGGGCCGGCGATTTCACTCCACCGAGAACCGAATATGTGGCGTCGTCTGGTACTCCTCCTGGGGCTCCTCGCGCTCGCGACGGCAGCCTCCCCGGCCACCCCGCTCCATGCCCAGGGATGGGATCCGAACCAAACCCGCATCGGCCGCATCGGCTTCGACTTCGGGGGCAGGGCCGCCTGGGGGCGACGCGAATACAACGGCTACGACACCCGCACCGCCTCCATGGGCTCGATGGCGCTCGGGGCGCAGTTCTCGTTCCTCCACCTCTTGCGTCCCAGGGAGAAGCGGCTCCGAATCACCGACTACATCAGGGCCGACGCGGATATCGGCTGGAAGAGCGAGAAGCAGCACGATCTGCCGCCCAACGAACCCCGCTTTTACGAAGGCGGCAGCATCATGGGCCTGTTCACGTACAGTTTTGGGATACACGCGACCTATCTCGTGAACGAGGCGCTCGAGGTCGGCGCCATCGTCGCCAAGGGCACATGGAAGGACGAGATCCCCTTCGACGTCGGCAACGTCTTCCGCGACACCGGCACCCCGACGATCTGGACCGGCCAGATCCGTCTCCACAACCTGATCGCCGAGGTCCATTACGGAGCGACCCCGATCTCCGACTGGCACATCCAGCACTTCGTCGACTCTGAAGATCGATTCTCCCACCGTGACATCTACCGGAGCTTCCAAATCCGGCGCATGCGGCCCCGCAGCGCGTTTCACGTCGGCTTCGGCTTCGAACGCTACGACTTCAGGGTCTACAGGGACGAACCCTCCGACCTGAGGGAGCGGATGACCAACCGATCGGCGACGTCGATCACCGTGTTCATGGGCGCCCAGTTCTGATGCTGGGAGGAGAATCGAGCGTGGAACGACTGAACGAGAACGCGCATGTGGGGCCGTCGGTCCGCCGCGGCATGGCGCCGGCCCGTCGCGGCATGGCGGCGATCCACCGCGGCATGGCGGCGATCCACCGCGGCATAGCGTTGATCCGCCGCAACACCGCGTCCATCCGCCGCGGCACGGCGCCGGCCTATCCTTCGCCGGGAAGCACCACCTGGAAGCACGTCGTGCGCGCCGTCGCCGCGCCCACTCTGTTCGCCTGCATGGCGACCGTGGGCACGCCCGCTCCATCGACGGCGCAGCTCCTGGAGCGGGGCTCGTTCGTCGAACCGGGCTCGCTTCTCGATCACGGCCCGCACCTCGAGCGGGACTGGCTCCTCGATCGGAGCTCGCTCCTCGAGCGCGGCTCGCTTCTCGATCGGGGCGCACACCTCGAGCGAGGCGCGCTCCTCGAGCACCGGTATGCGTGGACCCCGCGGACCGACGCGGCGCGGCCCACGATCCCGGCGACCCCACGCCGCGCCGTCCAGCCGGTCACGCCCCCCGCCGCCATGCGGGCGCCCTACTCAAGGTTCCGCATCGGGTTCGCGGAGGCCTTCCTCTCGACGACAGCCGGCACGTTCGAGCACGACTTCTCCGGGGTAGCCGGAAAGGAGATGGTGCTGCTCGGCGGCGAGTTCGGAATGTACGGCTCGCTGCTCGGTTTCTTCACCGGCGAGTACTTCAACTACAACAAACGGCGGCTGCGGGTCGGCGACTACATCCGCATGGACACCGGGATCGGGGTGCAGCGCGTGAACCCGACCGAGGTCGCCAGCGAGGTGTTGAGGCCCCTGGTCAAGGGGTACGAGCTGTGGATCGATCTCCGCATGGCCTTCGGCCTCCAGGCCAATCTCCTCGTCACCCGCGACCTCGAGGTCGGCGGCGTCGTCGGCAACTTCTACCGGTGGACCTCGATCTGGGACGCCGATTTCGACATGTACGGGGTACCCTCCCTGCGCGGCGTGCGGCTCCGCTATCGCGGCGTCGTCGGCGAGTACCAGACCGCCAGGTCACCGGTCGATCACAAGTCGATCAATTCCCTGGCGTACGAGAGGCAGGACTTTTACCACACGCTCCGCCTCCGCTTCGACCGGAGCGAAACCGGATTCCTGGGCCTCTTCCCCATCATGGGGATCGACATCGAACACTGGCAGCGTCGGATCACGAAGGACGGAGAACCGTACGTCATCCGGTCCGATATGACGGATACCGATGCGAGCCATAGGGGGACAATGATCCGGCTCGTCGGAGCCATCTCCATCTGAGCACGCGAGCACGCGGACCAGGCACCGAAATCCAGAGTTGCTACGAATCGGCATGGCGCCGGGCCGTCGGACTCAGCTTTTCGAGGCGAGGAGTCGCTTCCGTTCAGCGGTCAGGACAGAGGACACGGCCGACGGCGAGATCCGCAGAAACGCGGCGATCTCGGTGCATCGATACCCGGCCGCGGCCGCCTGGAGGATGATCGAGCGTCGCGCCCGCACGTAGGCTGACCCTCCCCATCGCGATCGCACGAAGTGCGGGACCAGGTCGTGTCCGGACGCGCGAACCACCGTCGCCGCGATCCTGGTGAGATCCGGCCGCCTGGCCCGAGCGGTTCCGGGGTCGAAGAGATGACTCACCCCGTCGACCGCAACAGTGCTCGGCGGAGCGAGGTAGCACATCCAGTTCGCGTCACCACGCGCGACCGGCGGCCCCGGCGGCAGGGGCACGAACTCGTCGACCGTCCCGGCGTTCTCCTCCCGGATTCTGTCGCATTCCTGTCGCCACTCGAGATACGTGAGGTAATCGCCGGCCAGCTCGGCCGGTGTTCGATCTTGCGCCGTGGCAAAGGCTTGCGCCGCGGTCGTGATCGTTACCGGTTGAGGCCGCCCGTCCGCCGCAACGTCGTCCCCGACCCACGCTCCGTGCGAACTCCACGGATACTCCCCCGGCGTTGTGCACAGCCCCGCTCGAACGGGGTTGAGGTGCGTGTAGACGACGACGTTGCGGAAATAATCCGGCGTCCCGCAAACGTGCGACCGGTACCGTCGCTCGAAGACGTGACCCTCCCTGCCGAACGCGCGCAGCACGGCGAGCGCGGTTCGGCGCAGCAATGGCTGCATGAGACGCCACAACGGCCTCTTGCCTTGCCGGACAACGAGATGCACGTGGTTCGGCATGACCGTGTACGCGAATAGCTCGGCGTCGCTGTGCGCGATCTGTTCCCGGAGCAGCGTCACGAAGCGCGTTCGGAGCTCGGGCGAAAAAAACGCCTCTCGTCCCTGGCAACGCGCGATCAGGTGGAACGTGCCTCCCGGTAGGTAGAGGCGATGCTGGCGACCCATGGCCGGGAAGCTGGCCCGGGGCTCCGGGCATTTCAATGTTTCGGCGGGTCAACTCTGGGAATCGGTGCCTGGTCCCCGATGGCTGGGAATCGGTGCCTGGTCCCCGATGGCCCGATGGCGATGGAAATGCCGGACGAACCAATCGGCGGCCAGGGCAGCGACCCGCTCGAGCGCGCCCGGCTCCTCGAATAGGTGCGTCGCGCCGGGGACGACGACCAGCTCCTTCTCCTCCGTAAGCTCTTCGTACGCCTCGCGATTCAGCTCGAGGACGACGTCGTCGGCGCCGCCGACGATGAGGAGCGTGGGCGCGGTGACCTCGCGGAGCGCGGGACCGGCGAGGTCGGGGCGGCCGCCGCGGGAGACGACGGCGGCGATCGCGTCGCCGAGGCGGGCCGCGGCGACGAGCGCGGCCGCGGCGCCCGTGCTCGCGCCGAAGTAGCCGATCGGCTGCTCCGCCCATTCGCGGTCGCGCCGGACCCACTCGGTCACGCGGACGAGCCGGTCGGCCAGGAGCTCGATGTCGAAGACGTTCGCGCGGTCCGCCTCCTCTTCCTCCGTGAGCAGGTCGAAGAGGAGCGTGGCAACGCCAGCCGCGCGCAGCTCGCCGGCCACGAAACGGTTCCGCGGACTGAACCGACTGCTCCCCGCCCCGTGCGCGAAGACGACGAGGCCCGTGGCGCCCGCGCCGCGCTCGATCGTGCCCTCGAGCGACGCGCCGTCGATCGGGATCCGTACCTCGCGCGATTCGTCGCCTTTCATCTCCTCCGCTCCGGTGCCGAGTCGCCCGGGACGGGCGATCCCCTCGTGTCAGCGGTTCCCGCGCGAAAGCGGGTTGCCCGGGACGACGGGGTACAGCATCCATGCCAGGCACCGGGCCGCCTACACCCCGGGCAACCGTCCGCCGGCGATCTTGCATCCAACGGGTCTGGTCGGGTCAACCCTCCAACGCGGGAGCATGACATGCACAGAGCATCGGGGCTGACGATCGCGCTCCTGGTGCCCGTCGCCCTCGGCGCGTGCGGCGCCGGGGAGGGCGGACGGAGCGCGGTGGCGCGCGCGGTGGTCGACACCGTCGGCGGCGTCGAGCGTTACCTCTACCCTGGCCATGGGGGTGGAGCGCTGCGGTGGAAGGCCGACACCGTCGCGGTGATCGGCGGCGCGATGGTCGAGGAAGATGCCTACCACTTCGACCGGGTGACCTCGGACGGGTTGGCTTCGGACCGGGCCGGCCGACTCTACGTGCTCGACCCCGTCGGGCGAAGGGTCCTCGTCTACGACGCCGAGGGGAAGCACGTCGCGACGCACGGCCGCGCGGGCGGCGGCCCCGGCGAGCTGAGCACCCCCTCCGCCCTCGCCGTCGGGCCCGGCGACTCGATCTGGGTCGCGGACACCGGGAACCGTCGCTACACGGTCTACCCGCCGGCGGGCGGCGAGGCGCGTAGCGTGCCGTACCCCGACGAGGCCGGTTTTGCCATCGGCTCGCTCGCGATCGACCGAGGCGGGCCGATCCAGTCGTTCCGCCCCCCCATGGGACCGCCCGGCCCCGACGGGCCGGCGCCGGAGCCGCCCCGCAGCATCCTGCGCCTCGACGGAAACGGGGCGATCCTCGACACGCTCTGGACCACCGCGCCGCCGCAGGTCGACGAGGTCCAGACGGGGAACCGCGCGCAGGGCCAGGTCATCATGATCCGCATGTCCCGCGCGTTCGAGATGCCGCAGCTCTGGCGGGCGTTCGATGATGGCGGGATCGTCGTCGCCGACACGGCCGAGTACTGGCTCCGCCTGATCGACGCGAACGGGACCGAGACTCGGCGCGTCGTGCGCGACCTGCCCGCGCGCGCGACGACCGAGGCGGACAAGGAGGTCGCCCGCCAGCGGCTTCGCGACCAGGTCCGCAGGGGCGGCGGCGTCCGCATTACGTTCGGCGGTGGCGGCGGAGGTCGCGGCGCACCGGCGGGCCCGTCGGCGGAGCAGCTGCTCCAGGCCCAGCTCGACGCCATGACCTTCGCGCCCGTCATCCCGCGCATCACCGGGATCCGCGTCGACCCGCTCGACCGCATCTGGGTCGGCGTCTCGATCGACGAAGCCGGCGCCACCGAGCGGATCGACATCTACGACCGCGACGGGACGCTCCTGGGCGAGCTGACCGGCTGGCCGCTCCCCGACGCGTTCCTCGGCCCCGACCACGCCGTGCTCCTCACGCGCGACGACATGGACGTGCAGCAGATCCTGATCATGCGGATCCTGGTGCCCGAGGACTGACGAACGTCAGTCCTCGCGGCGCCCTCGTTCGCTCACGGCTGGTACGTCCCCGGCACCGTGCGCACCGCGATCGCCAGTCGGTTCCACGCGTTGATGGCGATCACGGCGACGGTCAGCGCGATCAGCTCCTGCTCGCTGAATTGCGACCGCGCCTCCGCGTACACCTCGTCGGGGACGTGCCCGTCGTGGACCAGCGTCACCGCTTCCGTCCACGCCAGCGCCGCACGCTCGCGGTCCGTGTAGTACGGAGTCTCCCGCCATACCGACAGGCCGTACAGCCGCTGCTCGGTCTCGCCCCGCGCACGGGCGTCCTTCGTGTGCATGTCCACGCAATAAGCGCAGCCGTTGATCTGCGACGCCCTCGTGCGAACCAGCTCCAGCAGCGACGGCTCCAATCCCGAACGCGCTACGTACGCGTCCATTGCCCCGATGGCGCGCTCGGCCTCGGGGGCTACCGCTTCCACATCGATGCGAGGTTCGAGAACGATCGGCATGTCTCACTCTCCTTTCCCGGCCGGCGGTGCCGCAGGCTCGCCCTGCGCCGCCGGTTCCCTCGCGGCCTTTGCGCCGCGCTTGCCCGAACGCGCGGCCGGCCGGACCGCGCCGCGCACGATGCTAACCCTTGCTTGGACCCTCTACAAGCGCCAAACTGTGAATATTCGATGTGACCAAATCGCGGGGCGAAAATGGGGACCGGACCGAAGGACGGGCGAGGTCGGAGCATGCGGCGCCGTGCGGCCGACGGCGCCGATCTCCTCGTGCGACTCGACGCGTCGTCGCCGCGGCCGCTGTACGCGCAGCTCTACGACGGTCTTCGCGAGGCGATCCTGACGGGGCGGCTGCGCGGCGGGGCGCGGCTGCCGTCCACGCGCGTGCTGGCGGCGGACCTGGGCGTGTCGCGCAACACGGTCGTGCTGGCGTACGAGCGGCTGCGGGTGGAGGGGTACGTGGCCGGTCGCCGTGGCGGGGGGACGCGGGTTCGGCCGGTGTTGCCGGATCCGCCGTTGAGCGCGAAGGCGGCCGGCGCGATTGCGCCGGGCGCGAAGCCGCCAGCGACGACGCCGACCGCCGCCGGCGGGGCGATTCCCGCGACGCGCGGGCCGCTGTCGGCTCGCGCGGGCGGCGACTCGCCCCGTGCCCGCGCCGCCGCCGATCTGCTTGCCTCCCGCGGCGCCGTCCTTGCCGCAGCCGGGGCGAGCTTTCCCGTGCGGAGCGGCACGCCGCCGATCCCGTTTTGGTTGGGGGTGCCCGCGCTCGACGCGTTCCCTGCGCGGCTGTGGGGGCGGCTGTCGGCGCGGCGGTGGCGGCGCGGCGGTGTGGTGCTGGGCGACGGCGACCCGGCGGGCGAGCCGGCGCTTCGCGAGGCGATCGCGGCGTACGTCGCGAACGCGCGCGGGGCGCGCTGCACGCCCGACCAGGTGTTCGTGGTTAGCGGGATGCAGCAGGGCGTCGACCTCGCCGCGCGCCTGCTCCTCGACCCGGGCGACGCGGTGTGGGTCGAGGAGCCGGGCTACCCGGGTGCGCATGCGACGCTCCGCGCGGCCGGCGCCCGTCTCGTCCCCGTCCCGGTCGACGAGGACGGGGTCGACGTGGCGACGGGCGAACGCGCCGCGCCGGACGCACGCATGGCGTACGTCACGCCGTCGAACCAGTTCCCACTGGGCGCAGTCCTGAGCGCCGCGCGCCGACTCGCGCTGCTCGACTGGGCGCACCGCGCGGGCGCCTGGATCCTCGAGGACGACTACGACTCGGAGTTCCGCTTCGCGGGTCGCCCCCTCGTCTGCCTCCAGGGGCTCGAGGCGGAGCGGAGAGGGGCGGCCGAACCCGCGCGCGTGATCTACATCGGCACGTTCAGCAAGACGCTCGTCCCGGGTCTTCGACTCGGCTACCTGATCGTCCCCGACGCGCTGGTCGACGCGTTCCGCGCCGCGCGCGCCGCGATCGACCGCCACCCGCCGACCCCGCTCCAGCTCGTGCTCGCCGACTTCATCGGCGAAGGCCACTACGCGCGCCACGTGCGCCGGGTCCGCGCCCTCTACGCGGAGCGCCAGGCGACGCTGCTCGCCGCGGCCGAAGCGGAACTCTCCGGCCTGCTCGAGCTCGCCCCGGCCGCGACCGGGCTCCACCTGGTCGGCTGGCTGCCCGAGGACGTGGATGGCGCCGCGGCGGAAGCGGCCGCCGCCGCCGAAGGCGTGCGGGTGTACGCCCTCTCCCGCTACTCCATCGCCCCGTCGCCCCGCCCGGCCCGGGATGGCCTGGTCCTGGGGTACGCGGGGTTCGACGATGCGGCGATCCGGGCGGGCGTCTCCGGGCTGCGGCGCGCACTCGCGACGCTCGTACGGGTCGGCGGAGCGAGCGGACCTCGAGCCCCCTCACCCCAGGAGGAATCGAAATGAGAGACCTCTCCCCACGCCTTGCCGCCATCGTCGAAGCGCTCCCGATCCGGCCCGGGATGCGCGTGCTCGAGATCGGCTGCGGCCCCGGCGCCGCCGCACGCGCGATCGCGCGCCGCATCGGCGACGGCCACAGCCTGGCGATCGATCGCTCGGCGAAGGCCGTGCGCCAGGCCATCGCGCTATCGGCGGCGGAGATCGCGTCGGGCCGGATGAACGTCCGGCAGGTCGCGATCGAGGACTTCGAGCTGGAGCCCGGGGAGGCGCCCTTCGATCTCGCCTTCGCGATCCGCGTCGACGCGCTCGACGGTCGCCACCCCGAGCTGGAACAACGCGCCCGCGAGCGGATCGCGAAAGCGCTGGCCCCGGGCGGCCGTTTGTACATCGACGGAGGCGACCCGCTCCGCCTCGTCGAGCTCTGAGGCCGAGGCTCAACGTGTTCTCCAACCTCACCGGGCTCATAACCCTCGCTCGCTCGCCCCACATTATTGACCATTCGGTCCACATTCCTTACCATATCTTTATGGCACGCCCACGGGAATTCGAGATCGACGAAGCGCTCGACGCGGCGATGGAGCTCTTCTGGGAGAAGGGCTACGAGACGACGTCCGTCGCCGACCTGACCGAGCGGCTCGGGATCGGACGCGCCAGCCTGTACGCTGCGTTCGGCGACAAGCACGAGCTCTACCTCCGTGCGCTGGACCGGTACGTCAAGACGCGCGACCCGGACCCGGTCGAGCTCCTCTCGCGCCCGGGCCCCGTGCTCCCGGCCGTGCGCGCGCTCATCCGTGCCTACGCCGAGGAATCCGCCGCCGACGCGAAGCGACGCGGCTGCATGATCGTGAACGCAGCCACCGAGCGCCTGCCCGGAGATGCCGCGGTCGGGCGACGCGTCGAGGCGGCGTGGAACGCGCTGGAGACCGCGCTCGTCTCGGCGCTGCTCCGGGCGCGCGCCCAGGGCGAGCTCGCGCCGGACCGCGACCCTCGCGCGCTCGCCCGTTTCATCCTCGTCCTCCTTCAGGGGATGCGCGTCGTGGCGAAAGGCGGCCCCGACCCCGATCGACTCCGCGACGCGGCCGACCAGGCCCTCGCCCTGCTGACCTGACCCCTACCGGCATCGACGGAGGCCACCCATGTCGCATCCGGATTTCGTTCGCCCCATTTTAGACCAATCGGTCCATTTCATCGACCGACGACGCCGGCGGGCGGCGTTCGCGCTCCTCGCGGCCGTGCAGGTCGTGTCGATCATGGCGATGACATTGGTGGTCGTCGCGCTCCCCGCGATCCAGCGCAACTTCGGGCTGGGCGCCGGCGGGCTCGCTCTCGTGACATCCGCGTACGGCGTCTCGTTCGCGGGGCTCCTGCTCCTGGGCGGCCGACTCGCGGATCTGCACGGCCCGCGCCGGCTCCTGGTGTGGGGACTGGCGGCGTTCGGCGTGGCATCCGTGACGGCGGGCGCGGCTTGGGCGCCGGAGGTCCTGATCCTCGCGCGGCTCGCCCAGGGCTGCGGCGCGGCGTTGGCCGCGCCGTCTGCGCTGGCGCTGGTGGGCGAGGTGGTTCGGGACCCCGCGCGTCGGGAACGAGCGCACGCGCTGTGGGGCGGCCTGGCCTCGTTCGGCGCGGTGCTGGGCATGCTCGTGTCGGGCGCGGTGGCGTTCGTGTCGTGGCGGTGGCTGTTCGCGATCCCGGCCGCCGTGGCGGCGCTGGTTCTGTGGCAGGCGCCGCGCCTCCTTCCCGAAGCAACGCCGCGTGAAAGGGCGTCGCTGGACGCCGCCGGCGCACTCCTCGCCACCCAGGGTCTGGCCTTGACGAGCTTCGGGTTGTTGCGGGCCGCCGACTTCGGCTGGTCCTCGGGCTCGGCGCGGCTCGCCACCGCGGCGGGAGTCGCGTTGCTGGCGGCGTTCGCGTGGGTCGAGCGACGAGTGCGGGACCCATTGCTGCCGCCGTCGCTGCTGCGCTCGCGCCGGCGCGGCGTCGCGCTCCTTGCGATCCTGGCGACCTCGGCCGCCACCGCTGCGCTCACCTTCTTCGCGTCCCTGTATTTCCAGCAGCTCCGCGGGCTCACCCCGCTCCAGACGAGCGCGGTGTTCGTACCCTACGCCTCGGTGCTGGCGGGCACGAGCGTCGTATCGGGCCGGCTGGTGGGGCGGCTCGGGGCGGGACGCGTCATCGTGGTGGGGCTCGCGCTCGCCGCGGCGGGGTCCGCGCTGGCCGCCCGCATGGACGCGGGACCGGCGACGTGGGTCGTGGCCGCGCTCCTCGTGTTCCCGGCCGGCGCCGTCCTGGCCTTTGCCGGCGCGACCGTCGCGGCGCTCGAGGGCGCGCGGCCCGACCGGGTCGGAGTCGCCGGGGGACTGGTCAACACCGCCCTCGAGACCGGCCCGGTCCTCGGCCTGGCGGTGCTGGTCGCCATCGCCAACCGAAGCACGACTCGCCTGGTGGCAGACGGGATCGACCCGGCACCCGCGACGCTGGCCGGCTACTCCTCCGCGCTCGGTGCGGCGGCCGTGGCGCTCGCGGTTCTCTGCGTCCTGGCCGCGGTCGAGTCGTCGCCCGCTTCGGTCGGCTCCTCTCCGCTCGAACCATCGTCGACTCGATCGAAAGGGGGCAGTGTATGACGCCGAGATTCAACGACAAAGTCGTACTGATCACCGGCGGCGGATCTGGGATCGGCCGCGCCACGGCCCGCGCGTTCGCCCGCGAGGGCGCCCTGGTCGTGGTCTCGGGGCGCTCGCCCGACAAGCTGGCCGGGACGGTGACCCTCATCCAGGAGGAAGGAGGGCACGGGTGGGCGATCACCGCGGACGTCACGCGCGCGGACGACGTCGCCCGCATGGTCGACGAGATCGCCGCGCGCTACGGCCGCCTCGACGTCGCATTCAACAACGCCGGCATACTGGGCTCTCCGGCACCGCTCGCGGACCTCGACGAAGCCACCTGGGCGGCGGTCCTGGCCACCAATCTCACCGGCGTGTGGCTCTCGATGAAGTACGAGATCCCCCTGATGCGGGCGACCGGCGGCGGCGTGATCGTCAACATGGCGTCGAACATCGGCGCTCACCTGCGCGTCCCCGGGCTGGGCGCCTACTCGGCCGCCAAAGCCGGGGTGAGCGCTCTGACGCGTGCGGCCGCGAAGGAGTACATCCGCGACGGGATCCGGATCAACGCGTTCAGTCCTGGCCCGATCGCCACGGACATGACGCGCTTCGACGGCGAAACCGACGCCGAGCGGGACGCGCGGGTCGCCGGGTTCCTCCCGGTCGGGAGGATCGGCCGGCTCGAGGAGGCGGCCGCCGCGGTCCTCTGGCTCGCGTCGCCGGAAGCGGCGTTCACCGTGGGGCACGATTTTGTGATGGACGGCGGTGCGGCCGCGTAGACTCGTCGCGCGAAAGCGACGTTATGGCGCCGGCGACCTCGCGCTCACGGAGGAAACGGCGCACCGAGGCGCCCTCGACAGCCGGTGCGTGCGCACTCCGAATGCATCACGGCAAGCCAGGGCGCGGGAGCACGTCGACGGTGCGACTGCCGGGGGGCGTTGGGCGACGTCAGCCGTTCCCCGGCCTCACCCTCAACTCCGACCGGACATCGAACCCGCCGCGCGGCTTCCAGTGCACCACGCGTAGTTCGGTGCCCCGGTGTGACTCCGCCCCCGCGTCCCCAAGGTCTGTCCAGGGCACGGAGGACATCGGCTGCAATCGCCTCTCCTCCAACGCGACCGATACGCCCGGGAGCACGACGGCGTGCGCGGCAAAAGTGGTCGCCATGCCGGCGAGCGGGACCGCCTCGCGCCGGCCCGGGTCGGCGAGGGCGACATCGAACCTGGACACGTTGTGATGGAGTACCCACGAGCCCGCGGTCCCCGGCGGTGCGACACTCGCCTGTACTACCCGGATGACCGGCTCCTCCGGCGAGCCCTCGACGCTGTCGATGCGAATTCGCACGCCGTCGTCCGCGAACGATCGCCCGATTTCGAGCGGCTGCGGCTGCAGCTGCCGCGCTTCGAGCACCTCGATCCGGCCGGTCAGCACCAGTGTCGCACCTCGGCTCAGACGCCCCATCTGAGAAGAGGACAGTCGAAATCTCAGCGTCCGGTCTCGTTCCAGCCACGGGACGCGTGGCCCGACCCGACGGAACCCGTCGTCGGCGAGCGGGTCGACCGTCCGCAACCAGACGGAGCCCGCCACCTCGTCGAGCCGTTCCGACGGCTTGCCCGCTTCGCGGATCTCCAACCGAGGATTGACGAGAACGTACGCCAGATCCGACGCGCCGCCCGCGACCCCCAGTGTGAGCCGGAGCTCCTGCTCGCCGCGCGGCAACGGCTCGAATGCGACGCTGTCGACACGCAGGTCGGCCCGCAGCCCCGCCGGAACGTCCTTCATCGTTATCGGCAGCGGCACCGGCTGGCGCCCGGCCACCCCGACCGCCGCCATCGCCGCAACGACGACCATGGCCGCCGCGACCGCGCTCCGCCGTACGTCGCGGGTGTGGTACTGGTACGCCACGAGCCCGAACAGCGCGACGGCGATCCCGGCTTCCAACGTCGGCAGTGTTCGGACGACCATCGGACCCCACACGAGCCATGGAAGCAGGCTCCACAGCCCAACGTACGGTGCCAGCGCGACAATGATCATCGACAGGACGAAGGTCCGGATGTTCCTCGCGAACCCCGCGACCACGCCCGCCACCCCCAGCCACGCGCCGTAGTCAGCAACGGACCGGGCGATATGGGCAGGCAACGACCCGGACTCGACGCCGAGCGCCGAGAGCGCGACCGCTTGTCCCGCGACGCCCACGCCGACCAGCGCCACCGCCGCGACCGCGACCTTGGCGGCGAACACGGCCGACGGGTAGAGCGGCCGGGTCGCCCAGAACACGTCGCTCCCCATCGGCGCGTCCGCCTGGACGACCACCGCGAAGACGACCAGCCCGAACGGGACGAGGAGCGTCGCGAGCAGCACCCCGCCCCGGCCGCTCCCCCACGCATGCACCGCGACCGCCGTCGCCACCGCGACGATCACGGCGTACACCGCCAGCATCCACGACGCGTGCCGAAGATCCTTCGCGGCCACGTGCGCCGCCTGCCTCAGCCACGTCATGCCGCCACCCCCTCGACTCGGCGAGCGTCCTGATCCCGACGGACCAGCGCGACGAACACCTCACGCAACGTCGCCTCCCGCACCTCGATCCGCGTCGCGTCCGGGAACCAGCGACGGTACGCGTCGCCGTCCAGGCCATCCCCGTCGGAGACGATCAGACTCACGCGCGGCGCGGCACGACGGACCGAAAGCCACCCCTCCGGCACCGTCGCCGGAAACGATGTCGACTCGCCCGCCCCCACCACCTCCACCCGCCGGAACCGCGCGCGGAACGTCTCCATCGATTCCGACAGGAGCAGATGGCCGTCATCCAGGAACCCGACCCAGTCCGCCAGCGGCTCCAGCTCCGCCAGGTCGTGCGATGCCACCACCACCGTCCACCCCTCCGTCCCCGCCGACTCGAGGAGCCCGTGCACCAGCTCGTCCTTCACCGCCACGTCCATCCCTGTGAACGGCTCGTCCATGAGGAGCAGCCGCGGCCGCGGCGCCAGCGCACAAAGCAGCGCGGCCTTCATGTGCTCCCCACGCGAGAACGTGCGGATCCGCCGGTCCGGGTCGAGCCGGAAGCGACGCCGCAGCTCGTCCGCCAGCGACCGGTCCCACTCCGGGTACAACGGCGCCAGGTACGCCTCCAGCTGCCGCAGCGTCATCCACCCGGGGAGCCGCAACCCCTCCGCGACATACCCGATCGCCTGCCGGTCCCCGACGCCGAGCGCCGTCACGTCCTTCCCCAGCACCCGCGCCCATCCCGCGGCCGGCCGCCGCAGCCCGGCCAGGATCTGCAGCAGCGTCGTCTTCCCCGCCCCGTTCGGCCCCAACAGCGCGTACACGGCGCCGCTCGGGACCGCGAGGCTCACGTCCGACAACGCCTCGACCCGCCGGTACCGGTACGTCACCCCTGCGATCTCGACTGCGGCCATGCGCATTCCTCCTCGATCAGTCCGCGTCGCTCACTCCGCGTCGCCCGACCCGGCCCGCCCGCGCCCGAACAGCTCCGCCCACCGCGCCGCCACCGCGCCCAGCACCTCGTCCCGCTCCAGCCCAAGCCGCTTCGCCTCCACGACCAGCCGCTCGACCGCGTCCGACAGCAGACGCCGCCGCTCCTCCGGCGAGCTCCGCGGCCGCGACGTCACCACCGTCCCGATCCCCGGCCGCACCTCCAGCAACCCCTCCCGAACCAGCTCCGCCACCACCTTGTGCGCCGTATTCGGGTTGATCTTCAGCGCCTGACTCAGCTCGCGCACCGACGGGAACGCCGTCCCCGCGGGCAGCTCGCCCGACACGATCGCACGCGTCGCGGCATAGACCACCTGCTTGTAGGGCGATTCGCCGGGCCTCAGGACCACCTCGAACGGAAGCATGGTGTACTATGCGCACTAGTACACCTGGATGTCAAGGGGGACGTGGTAGGGCTTCGCGAAGAGCCCGGCCGTGCGGTATCATTTCCGCGGACACGTGCGCCACGCGCCCGATCACCCCCGACAGGAAGGAGTCGTCGAAGATGCCCAGGATCGCCGCCGCCGTCCTCCCCGCCCCCGGCGCGCCCGTCGAGGTGCGCGAGCTACCCGAGCCGGAGCTGGAACCCGGCTCCGCCCTGCTGGAAGTCGAATTGAGCGAGGTGTGCGGCACGGACGTGCACCTCCGCGCCGGCCGGCTGGCGGGCGTCCCCTACCCCATCGTCCCCGGGCACGTGACGGTGGGCCGGCTCGCGAAGATCAGGGGGACCCTGAAGGACGCCGCGGGGAACGCGCTCCGGGATGCCGAGGGAAACGTGCTCCGCGAGGGCGACCGCGTGACCTTCCTGGACGTGCACCGCACATGCAACGCGTGCTGGCACTGCCTGGTCGCGAAGGCCACGACGCGCTGCCCCGACCGCCGCGTCTACGGGATCACCTACGGCGTGGCGGACGGCCCGAGCGGCGGGTGGGCGGAGGCCATCTACCTGAAGCCGGGGACGCACATCATCCCCGTCGGCGACCTGGATGCGGAGGCGTTCATGGCGGGCGGGTGCGGGCTCCCGACCGCGCTCCACGCCGTCGAGCGGGCGGAGATCCGGCTGGCCGACACGGTCCTGGTCCTGGGCGCCGGCCCGGTCGGGCTTTCGGCGGTGATCCTGGCGAAGATGAGCGGCGCGCTACGCGTCCTCTGCATCGGCGCGCCGGAGCTGCGGCTCGAGGCGGCCCGGGCCGTCGGCGCGGATGCGACGCTCTCCATCGAGACGACGTCGCCCGAGGAGCGGCTCGCGTGGGTCCTCGAGCACACCGGCGGCCGCGGCGCCGACGTCACCATTGAGGCCGCGGGCGCGCCAGAGGCGGTCGTGCAGGCGATGCGCTTCACCCGCGACGCCGGGCGCGTGGTCGTCGTCGGTCAGTACACCGACCACGGCGACGTCGCCTTCAACCCGCACGCTGACCTGAACCGGAAGCACCTCGATGTGCGCGGCTGCTGGGGCTCGGATTACTCGCACTTCTACCGCGCCGTCCGGCTCATGCGCGACCCGTCGCGCTCGCGCCCCTGGTCGGCGCTCCCTCTCGAGCGCTTCGGGCTGGCGCGGGCCAACGCCGCGCTCGACGCCGTGGCCGCGGGGCGCGTGGTCAAGGCGCTGATCGATCCGAAGGCGTAGGGCGCCGACGAACGCCGATCGCGGCGACCACCGTTCGGGCCGGCTCAGCGCTTCACCAGCACGACGCGGACGAGGGTCTCGTCGAAGGTCCGTTCGCCCTCCAGTCGTCCGTCGCGGTATACGAACGGCATGTCGCGCACGAAGGTGTCCGCGTTGTGCGAGAAGCGGACGGTGTCCCCGCTCAGCGTCCAGGTGCCGGCGAGGTTGGCCTCGAAGTCGCTGCCGTCCTCTTCGGCTTCCGGCATGAAGAGGTGACCCTCGGTCGTGTTGGTCGCTTCGAGCGTGATCGTGAGGGAGCCGCCCCGGGTGAGCCAGTCGACCGTTTCGCCCGCCTCCGTCGTCGAGAACACGGCGCCGGCGACCCCGGCCTCCGCCGCGTATTCGCCGACCAGGTCCGCGGTGGTGAGGTCCGGTCCCTCGGGGTCGTCGCCGCATGCGGCGAGGAGGATCAAGGCGGCGAGCGCAGCTGGGGAGAGCTTCCGTACGCGTCGGTTCATGGCCACGGTCTCCTGAGTGATGGGTGTGGTCGTCGAACGTGAGAGTACGCGCGTGGCCGGTCCGTCTCCCTATCAATGCGCAAGGCGCGGTCGGAATGACAAGTCGGTCGACGGTTCGTGTTCTTCTGGGCCGCCGCCGCGCGCCCGCCCGGCTCACGAAATCCTTGACGCCGCGCCGCCGTTCGGGCTAGCGTAGGATCCCCCGTCCGCGGCGCGCGCTCGCCGGCGCGCCCCGCACCTCTCCCCGGTCCATACCGATTCCGGTCGTCACGACCGACGACGATCCAACGTTACAGTATCGCGCGCGGCGCAAGCGCTCTGCGATTCTCGCAGGGCGCTTTTTTCGTTCGGTACTGCAGTTCTCAGTCTCACCCACCACAAAGGAGGACACGTGCGCAAACGACGTATGAGTCCATGGTTGTGGCTGGCGCTGCTGGGCATGCTCGTGCCGGCCGAGCTGGGCGCGCAGAGCCGGAGCGTCACGGGTCGGGTGATCGATGCGACGACGATGCAGCCGATCTCGAACGCTTCGGTCTCGGTCGTCGGGGTGCCGTCGCCCGGCGTCACGCTGACGGACGCCCAGGGGCGGTTCACGCTCGTGGTGCAGGCGGGCGCGACGCGCATCGCGGTGCAGGCGCTCGGGTACGTGCGGACTGAAATCGAAGTCGGCGCGGGCGACGCGCAGATCGAGATCGCACTGCAGCCGGACGTGTTCCGCCTCGAGGAGGTCGTCGTCACAGGTCAGGCCACGACGATCGACCGCCGCAGCGCGACGACGTCGATCGCCTACGTCGCGGGCGACGATGTCAAGCGCGTTACGACGCCCACCGTCCTGAACGCGATGGCGGGGAAGATCGCCGGCGTGAGCCTCCAGACGAACTCGGGGGCGCCGGGCGGCGGGATCCAGATGCAGATCCGCGGGACCAACACGCTCCTCGGCGGCTTCGACCCCCTCTTCGTCGTGGACGGCGTGATCTACTCCAACGTGAGCATCCCTGGCGGCCGCGGCTTCGCCAACCAGGCGGCCTTCGCGGAGATGGAGGCCGACGCGGTCAACCGCATCGCGGACCTCAACCCGGCGGACATCGCGAGCATCGAGGTCCTGAAGGGCGCGGCCGCGTCTTCGATCTACGGCTCGAAGGCGGCGAACGGCGTGGTCGTGATCCGGACCGTTCGCGGCACGGCCGGGGCGCCGGAGTTCAACGTGACCCAGCGCGTGGGCATGAACATGCCCCTGCGCCTCTACGAATCGCGCCGCTGGACGCGCGAGGAGGCGCTGGAACGGTACAGCCCGGAGACCGTCGACTTCTGGTTCGGCGACAACCCGAACCCGTACTACGACAACGCCGCGATGGTCTACGGGCAGCGCAAGCTGTCGTACGAGACGAACGTCGACGTACGCGGCGGGACGGAGAACACGCGCTACTACGCGTCGGGCACCGTCAGCCGCGAAGAAGGGATCGAGCGCAACACCGGCGCGGGTCGCCAGAGCCTGCGGGTCAACCTCGACCAGCACCTCGGCTCGAACGTCGACCTGAGCCTCTCGAGCGCCTACAACCGTTCGGTCAACGACCGGGGCTGGAACAACAACTGTAACAACTACGCCTGCCACGGCTACGCGCTCGCGTACCTCCCCAGCTTCATCGACATCTCGAGGAGGAACCCCGACGGGACGTACATCGACCCACGGGAGTTCACCATCGTGAAGTCGAATCCGCTCCAGCTCGCCGAACTGGGCGTGAACCACGAGGAGACGAACCGGTTCACGGGCGGATTCACCCTCGGCTGGAACGCGATGCAGACCGCCCGTCAGTCGCTCCGGTTCGTGGCCGGCGGCGGACTGGACGTGTTCGAGCAGGCCAACGAGGTCTGGACGCCGAACGAGCTGTACTTCGAGCAATCCGAGGTCTTCCCGGGCGAGGCGATCCAGAGCGGCGGCCGCAGCCTGTACCACAACTGGAACGTGAACGCGATCCACACGTGGGATGGCGCGGGTTGGTCGGCCATGACCTCCGCGGGGCTCCAGTACGAGGACCGTCGCCTCGAGACGTCGCGCATCCGCACGCAGGACCTGCTCCCCGGTCAGCGGAACGTGAACCGGGGCACCCAGACCGCAGTGTTCGAGGATCTGGAGCAGGAACGCACGCTCGCGCTGTACGCGTCCGAGCAGCTACGCCTCTTCGATTCGCGGCTCCTCCTCCAGACCGGGTTCCGCGCGGAGCGGAGCAGCGTGAACGGGGACATCGATCGGTACTTCGTCTATCCGAACGCGTCGGCGTCGTATCGCTTCCTGGACCTCCTCGGTGACGGCAGCGAGATCAAGCTCCGCGTCGCCTACGGTGAGACCGGAAACCAGCCGCTCTTCGGGCAGAAGTTCACGACGCTGATCACACCCAAGATCGGCGGCCGGCGCGGCCTGGCCGTGAACACCGCCGCCGGCTTCGAGGGGATCGAGCCCGAGCGGCTCAAGGAGATCGAGGTCGGGATCGACGGCATCATCCTCGACAACCGCATCACCTGGGAGCTCACCGGGTTCAGCCGCAACACGACGAACCTGCTCCTCCTCCGCGTGCCCGCGCCGTCCACCGGCTACTCGAGCACGCCGTTCAACGGGGGCAAGATCCGCAACACGGGCGTCGAGTTCGCGCTCGGCGTGACGCCGATCCGCTCGGCCGACATGACGTGGATCTCGCGCGCGACCTTCACGCACTACGTCGGCAAGGTCGTGGACCTGGCCGGTCAGCCGCCCTTCTTCCCGGCCGGCGCGGGCTTCGGCGGCCTCGGCCAGACCCGCATCGAGGAGGGCAAGTCCATCACGCAGATCGTCGGGTACGCCCTCGAACCCGATGGCAGCGCGGCCGAGAGCATGAGCCAGCTCGGCGACGCGACGCCCGATTTCCGCGTCGGGTTCGTCAACGACCTCGTGTACCGCGACTTCAGCCTGAGCGCGGTGCTGGACTGGCAGCAGGGCGGCAACGTGGTGAACCTGACGCGCTACCTGCAGGATGCCAACCGGACCTCGCCCGACTGGACGACGCCCGAGGGCCAGGCCCGATACAATGCGCTCCGCGCGGGCGCGACCGAGCCGTACGTCGAGGATGCGACGTTCGTGAAGCTCCGCGAGGTGTCCGTCCTCTACAACGTCCCCGCGTCGGTGACCCAGTCGATCGGCCTGGGGCTCCGCTACATGCGCATCGGGCTCACGGGCCGCAACCTCTTCATGTGGACCCGCTACTCCGGCCTCGATCCGGAAGTCGCGAACTTTGGCGCGACCGCCGTCCGGCACCCGCTGGACATCACGCCGTATCCGCCGAGCCGGTCCCTCTACTTCAACATCTCGGTGGGGTTCTGACATGACGACGATGAAATCGATTCGGAACAAGGCCTCGCGGGTGCGCAGGGCTCACCTCGGCGCCGTCCTGGCCGGTGCGCTCCTGCTCGGCGCCTGCGATCTGGATATCGCCGACACGAACGCCCCAACGATCGACGACCTCACGGGTTCGCCGACGCGAGACATCCTGGCCAGCGCGGCGACGGGCATCTTCGCCCGGGCGTTCAACGACCTCGGCGCGGAGATCCAGTTCTACGCGATCTACGGTCGGGAAGGGTACAACCTGGACGGGAACGATCCGCGCGAGACGGGCGAGCAGGTGGAGGGTCCGCAGAACCCGGCGGGCCGTAACGCGGGGATCTGGCTCGGCCAGTACAGCGCGATCCGCCACATCAACACGTACCTCGCGGCGCTCCCGAAGGCCACGGGGCTGACCGAGCAGGAGGTCCGGGCCTCCGCGGGCTTCGCGAAGACGTTCAAGGCGTGGCACTTCACCCGCCTGGCGGTGCGCACCGGCGAACTCGGCATCCCGATGGACGTGGACCGGCCGATCACCGACGAGCCGGCGCCGTTCGTCTCGTTTGCGGAAGCCCTCGCCGCCGTGTCCGCCCTCCTCGACGAGGCCCGCAACGACCTCGTCGCCGCGGGCGGCGCCAACTTCCCCTTCCCCATGGCGCCCGGGTTCGAGGACTTCTCCACGCCCGCGGAGTTCATCAAGTTCAACCGGGCGCTCGCGGCCAAGGTGCTGGTGTACCGCGCGACGTTCAACGACTGCGACGCCTGCTGGGCCCAGGCCGCCACGGCGCTGAACGAGTCGTTCATCACCGACGCGGGACTGCCGCAGTCGCTCGCGCTCGGCGTCTACTACGGCTACACCGGCCTGGCCGACGAATTCTCGAACCCGATCACGGAGCCGCTCTCCAGCAACCGGTTCTGGGTCCACAGCTCCATCGTGGCCGGCGCCCAACTCCGCGGCGACGGCTCCCCCGACCTGCGTCTCACGCGCAAGGTCATGGACGCCGGCCGCACGTACACCTACAACGACCTCGTCGGCACCCACAAGCCGGTGCTGTACAACAACCCGAACAACCGGGCGGAGCCGAACGCGGCCGCGTGGATCCCCTGGATCACCAACGAGGAGCTGCTCCTCCTCCGCGCCGAGGTCCGCTGGCACAACGGCGACAAGGCCGGCGCGATCGGCGACATCGACCTCGTCCGCCAGCACTCCGGCGGACTCGGCCCGACGCCGCTCACCGCGGCCAGCCCGGACGACGCGTTCATCGACGAGCTGCTCTACAACCGCCTGTACTCGTTGATGTGGTCGCAGGGTACGCGCTGGATCGACGCCCGGCGCTACGACCGGCTCGACACCCTGCCGAATGACCGGCCGGACGACAAGATCTTCCCGAACATGCTCGTCCCGGCCGACGAGTGCAGCGCGCGCGGGTACACCGAAATTCCGTGCTACCCGCTGACGCAGCCGCCGAACGGTTGATCGCGGGCCCCGGCCGGGCAGGAGTTCCTGCCCGGCCGGGTCCAACATTCCGGCACCAACAATTCCTGCAGACAGAGCGCGACGGCGTCGCGAGGAGGTCGTAACGGTCGGTGCCCGTCGGCGCCGCCGCCGCGCCGGGCGGCCCCCAACAAACGTTTCCGCCGCGCCGCGCCGGGCTACCGGCGCCGCGCCGCTACGCGAAGCTTACCGCCGGCCCGTGATCCGGCCCGACCGGGATCCGAACGTCCCACGCCCGGTCCGGCGGCGTCTGCCCACGCACCAGGTGCGCGTTCAGCCGACGCAGTTCGTCGAGATCGACGTTCTCCTCCCGCGCGATCTCCTCGAGCGTCGTGCCCGGCTCGACGCGGATCTCCTCGTAACGCATCGGCTGCTCGAACTGAACGTCGCGGAAGCCGTACGCCGCCGGGTCCTTCGCGATGTGCCCGACCGCGAGCATGATCGGCACGTAGTCCCGCGTCTCGCGAGGCAGGTACTCGCCGATCTGCCAGTAGAGCGACTCGTCGCCGCGCGCGCCGCCGGCCCGCTCGTTCAGGATCCGCTCCACTCGGTTCTCGCCCGTGTTGTACGCCGCCGCGGCCAGGTACCAGCTGCCGAAGTGGTCGTAGAGCTCCTGCAGGTAGTCGAGCGCGGCGTCGGTCGCCTTGATCGGGTCGTTCCTCTCGTCCACGTACTCCGACACCTCGAGCCCGTACCGCCGGCCCGTCTCCGCTATGAACTGCCAGATCCCCGACGCGTGGGCGCGCGAGTAGGCGGTCGGCTCGAACCCGCTCTCCGCCATCGCGAGGAAGACCAGGTCCTGCGGCATCCCTCGCTCCGCCAGCTTCGCCTGGATCATCGGAGCGTAATACCCGAGCCGCTGCAGCCACTGCTCCGTCCGGTCCCGCTTCTCCGTCGTGAGGAAGTCGATCCAGTAGTCGACCCGCTCGTTCCGCTCGACCGGCAGATCCCACGCGCTCCCGACGATCGTCTCGGCCACCGGTGACGCCTCCGCAGCCGTCGCGCCCGCGGCGACCCGAGCCCGCGCGAAACCGTTCCCGGTCCGGGGAGTCGCCTTCCCCAACCCGATCAGCCCCATGAGCCCCGCGATCAGACCGACGATCGTCCTGCGCTTTCCGTCCTTCGCCATGAGTCCTCCCGCCGTCGGTGGTGGGCCGGCGTAAGTGCCGGGGGTTCAATGGGTTGTGTAGCAAGAAGTGTTCTGGGGGCTCGGGGCTTAGGGTCTAGGGCTTAGGGCCTAGGGCTTAGGGCCTAGGGCTTAGGGCCTAGGGCTTAGGGTCGGGGGAAAGCCGGCGAGGCGGCGCAAGCACCTGAGCCCTGAGCCCCGAGCCCTAGGCCCCGGGGTTCCGGGGTGGAGCGGTGAAGGGGGTGTGGCTCGGGGGAGGGGGCGGCGGCGCGAGGGGTGGGTGAGGAGGGAACGGGCAGGGGCGGTGGGCGGTACGAAACGGGTCGCGGCCGTCCGCACCGAGCCGTGCGGCCGCGGTGGATTCAGGGCCGACACGACCGGCTTCCAACCACACTCGAAGCCCGATGAGCAAAGCATCGCTGCGCATCACCCCCGGCGGCATCGCGGCGACGATCCTGGTTTTCATCGTCGCCGGGGTGTGCGTCCGCCTGGGCTTTTGGCAGCTCGACCGATTGGAGTGGCGCACGGAGCGCAATCGCATCGCCTCCGAGCGATTGGCGCTCCCGGTCCTCCCGGTCACCTCCGCGGACCTCGACACCGCCGGCCTCGCCTACCGGCGCGTCGAGCTCCGCGGCGAGTTCGACAACGCTCGCGCCTTCGTCCTCGCGGGTCGGGCGCACCGGGGGGTGCCCGGCGTGCACGTCGTCACGCCGCTCCGCCTCGAGAACGGCGACGTCGTCCTGGTCAACCGCGGCTGGCTCCGGGCGTCCGACGCCGCGACCGTCGACCTGCGTCCCCATCGCATCGACGGACCCGTCCGCCTGACCGGGATGGTCGTTCCCTTCTTCGCGAAGCGTACCCCCGACGACGACGATCCCCGTGCCGGCGCGCGATCCCCGATCCGCGTCGCCGACCCCGCGGCCGCCGACGACGCCGCACCCGTCTGGTTCCGCCCCGACGACGATGCCGTGCGCGCGTCGCTCCCCTATCCCGTCGCCGACTTCATCGTACAGGCGCTCGCCGAGGAGGGCGCCGACGCCGTCGCCGGCCAAATCACCCCCCTCGGACCGCCCAAACTCGACCGCGGACCGCACCTGGGGTACGCGATCCAGTGGTTCTCCTTCGCGGCCATCGCCCTGATCGGCTGGGTGATCGTGGTCGCGAGGCGACTCACCACACCGCCCAGTTCGTCAGCGGCAGATAGTTCTCGACGTTCATCTGCACGAACTGGCCCGGCTGCGCGTAGATCGGATCCGTCGTGAAAGCCAGCGGCGAGCCGATCGGGTCCAGGATCAGACGCACGTTCGGCGAGGAGGCGAACATCGCACCCGGAAGCCGGAACAAAGCCTCGCCCATGCTGGTGACCATCCCTAGTCGGGTACGGACGCCGCCGCGCAGCATGTAGACCGTCACGTCCGACCAGTTGAAATTCTTGACCTGGAGAATGACCTCGTCCGCCCCGTAGGCCCCGTAGGCCGGATCCCTGTTCGGCATGGACGCGCACGCGCCCAATCCCATGAACAGGAGGCCGACGAGGACGCTATGAAGGAGATGGCGCTGCATCTGAATCCTGCTCCGACAACGGACACGAAACGCATCGAGGCGCCGACTGGGCGCCTCGCGTGAACGGGTGGGGACACCCGCCAAATGTTTCCCACAAGATGCGTGCCGGGAGACCGATGCCGGCCCCGCCGATGAGGCGAGGTCGGCGCGGAGGCACATTGCGCGCAAGGAGCTGCGCACCATGAAAGGACGAGACCCGGAGAGGCAGGACCTCTCCGCCGAGACGGGCCGCGCGGCGACGCCGGCCGCGGCGGACCAGACGGTGGGGACGGCAGCGTCGGGCCTGACGGTCGGGTCGGCAGCGGCAGACCAAGCGGCCGGCTCCGCCGCGGGCCTCGCGATCCTGAGCCTCGGCGTCGATGGGATGGACTGCGGCTCGTGCGCCGCATCCGTCGAGCGGGCACTCCGCGCCGTCGCCGGCGTGCATGATGTCCGGGTCGACCTGATGGGCGGCCGGGTCACCGTGTCGTACGCGCCCGGATCGGCGGCGTGGTCGGACCTCGCGGGCGCGGTGAAGCGCGCGGGGTACCGGGTGCGGGAGGACGCAGCGGCGGCCGGGGGCGCGAGATCGGCGGTGGCTGGCCGTGCGACATCGGCGGCGGGGGTGGGCGCGAAATCGCGGTCGGCCGAGGCAGCGACGGCGGCGGCGGGTGCGACGCCACTCGACGGCGGCGGGGCGGCGCCACCCGCAGCCGAGGGTGCAGCGACCGCGCCCGCGACCCCGCCGCCGGCCATGCCGGCCGCGTCGCCCGCGTCGCCCGCGCCGGCCACGTCGGCCGCCGGCGCCCGCCTCGCGCTCGTCGTCGCCTCCGGCGTCTGCTGGGCGCTCTCGCTCGTCGCGGCGCACGCATTCGGCGCCGAGACCGCCGCCGCCGCGCTCGCCATCGGCGCGATCGTGCTCGGCGGGCGTTACATCGTGCCGAAGGGGCTGCGCGCCGCGCGGACCGGCGCGCTGGACATGAACTTCCTCATGACGCTCGCGGCGGCGGGCGCGCTCGCGATCGGCGAGTGGGGCGAGGCTGCGGCGGCGATGTTCCTGTTCGCTGTCGCGCAGCACCTCGAGGCGGCGTCGATGGACCGCGCGCGCCGCGCGATCCGCGCGCTCATGGACATCTCGCCCGCCGAGGCGACGGTGATCCGCGACGGCGTCGAGGCCCGCGTCCCCGCCGCGGAGGTCCGGGTCGGCGAGACCGTCGTCGTCCGGCCGGGCGAGAAGATCCCCGTCGACGGCCGCGTCCTCGCCGGCGTATCGGAGGTCGACCAGTCGCCGATCACGGGCGAGTCGGTCCCCGTTCTCAGGGAGCCGGGCGACGAGGTCTTCGCCGGCACGTTGAACGGCGACGGCGCCCTCGAGGTGCTCGCCGAGAAGCCCGCCGAGGACACGACGCTCGCGCGCATCATCCACTCGGTCGAGGAGGCACAGGCGACGCGCGCGCCCAGCCAGACCTTCGTCGACCGCTTCGCGCGCGTCTACACCCCCGCCGTCGTGGCGATCGCGGCGCTGATCGCCGTCGTCCCGCCGCTCGTCGCCGGCTGGGCGTGGGGCGATTGGTTCTACCGCGCGCTCGTGCTCCTCGTCGTAGCATGCCCGTGCGCGCTCGTGATCTCGACGCCGGTCACCATCGTCTCGGCACTCGCCGGCGCCGCGCGCGATGGGATCCTGATCAAGGGCGGGCTGCACCTCGAGAACGCCGGCCGCGCCCGCGTCGTCGCCCTCGACAAGACCGGGACGCTGACCGAGGGCCGGCCCGCGGTCGTCGACGTCGTCGCCTTCGACGACGCCGACCCCGCCGACCTCCTCGCCCTCGCCGCCGCCGCCGAGGCCCGCAGCACGCACCCGCTCGCCCGCGCGATCGTCGAACGCGCCGAAGCCGACGGCATCGCCATCCCACCGGCCTCCGATGCCGTCGCGATCCCCGGGAAGGGGCACCGCGCGCGGGTGGGAGGCACAGAGGTCCTGGTCGGAAGCGAGCGGCTCTTCGTCGAGCTCGGCGTCGACCTCGCGGCCCATCGCGCGCTGCTCGACGCCCACGCGGCGCGCGGACGCACGGCGGTGATCGTCGCGACGCGGGCGGTAGGCGACGTCGCGGCGGCCGCGTCCGTCCGCGCGTGGACGCCCGGCGGCTCGGACCCCGCCGGCGCGCCCGGGTCCGCAGGCGACGTCGCCGCTCCCCGCCTCCGCGGCGTGATCGCCATCGCCGACCGCGTCCGCCCCGCCGCCGCGTCCGCGCTCCGCGCGCTGCACGCCGCAGGGATCGAGCGCGTCGTCATGCTGACCGGGGACAACGAGGGCGCCGCGCGCGCGATCGCCGACGCGCTCGGCGGCCCGGGCGTCGGCGTCGACGAGGTCCGCGCCGGGCTGCTCCCCGAGGACAAGGTCGCCGCCGTGCGCGAGCTCCGGGAGCGCCACGCCCGCGTCCTCTTCGTCGGCGACGGGATCAACGACGCGCCCGCGCTCGCCGCCGCCGACGTCGGCGTCGCCATGGGCTCCGCCGGGACCGACGTCGCGCTCGATACCGCCGACATCGCCCTCATGGCCGACGACCTATCCCGGCTCCCCGTCGCGATCCGCAGGGCTCGCAGGGCCGAGGCGATCGTGCGCGCGAACATCGCCTTCGCGCTCGGAACCAAGGCCGCCTTCGTCGCCCTCGCCGCCGCCGGCGCCGCGACGCTCTGGATGGCCGTCCTCGCCGACATGGGCGCGAGCTTGCTGGTCGTGGCGAACGGGTTGAGGGCGTTGCGGGGGTGAGGGGTGTGGGGGTGGGGGGCGGGGTTGGGGGTGGAAGGGTTGGGGTGAAAGGGTTGGGGGTGGAAGGGTTGGGGTGAAAGGGTTGGGGGTGCGGCCTGGCGCACGCGGGGGATTCACGTCACGAGCGACCTCGACACGACGGGGTTCGGGCGCGGCCTGGCGCACGCAGGGGACTCGAGTGACGGGGCGCCGGCCCCGAGCCCGATGTAGAAACTGCACAACCGTCGCACAAACAGATGAAGGTCGTGACGTTCTCCCCCGCTAATGTGGCAAATCGACACCCTGGCCTCGCGGCGCCCGCCAGAGTGTGCAGTTGACCACGATACTCGTAGAAACGTAGCAAGCTTCCTGATTCGTCGCGACGCTTGCTACGTTCCTACACGGTGGCGCCGCCGCCCCCCGGCCACGCGGTGCAATCGGGCCGGCGCAAAGAAGTGGCAGTCGGCAAACCTCGCACCGCCGCAATCCCGTCGCCCCGCCCCCACCCCCTTGACCACCCCACCCACCCCTCGAACATTCCACCCGCACGCCGACCCTCCCCACCGCGCGACCCCCGCGCCCCGAGAGGCAACTCGTGCGGGCGATGTGGCTTGGCGACTGGGACAGCGCGACCCCCGCGCCCCGAGAGGCAACCCAGAGGTGATCCGATGGACGGCGACGCACTCGACCGAGCGGACGCGGCCGGAACGGCCGCATTCTCATCCGAGCGCCCCACCGGCCGCGCGGCCGACGTAGCGGGCACGACCAGCCATGGCCACCCGGGCCCCACGCCGCACCCCTCCGACCCATCCGCCCATGGCGTCCCAGACCCCGCGCGCACGTCACCGGCCACCGCCACATTCCCCTGGCCCCCGCCCCACCTCGAGCCCCTCCTCGGCGCGGGGTGGCGGGTGGGCGGAGCGGCGGTGGCGGGGAGCGTGCTCCTGTACGCGCCGCTCCTGTACCTGCTGACCGTCGGCCGGGCGGCGCTGCCGTCGCCCGGCGGTCCGCCGGCGTGGCTGGCGGAGGCGATCGCGCTGCTCGGGCTGTTCGCGCTCGGCGCGACAGCGTCCCACGCCCGGCGCCTCGTCACGGCGGTGCGCGTCGGGCTCGACGCCGGGCACGGGCGCTGGACCGCGCTCGAGGTCGCCGCCGACCACCGCGGCGACGCCGCACTCGTCGCCTGCGGCGCGCGGGAGTACGCGGCGCTCCCGCCGGAAGCGCGCATGCTGCTGCGGGCGAACCGCGTCGCCGCGGGGACGCTCGCGCTCCTGGCCGGCGCCACGCCGACGTTCGGCTTCCTCATGACGATGGTCCTGGCCTACGCCGGCGCCGCGAGCCCGGCGACGGCCTGGATCCTCACGCTCGGCCCGATCGCCCTCCTCGGCGGCCTCGCGCTCGCGGCCCGCGCCGCCGAGCACATGCTCCTCGCGGTGCCGCGCCGCACGTGGGCGCGGGAGGCGAAGGACGACGTCGAACGCGACGTCGCCGCATGGGCCGAGCGCTTCGAGACGACGCGCACCGCCGAGCCCGGGCGCGGCGCCACGGGCGCCCCGGCGTCGCTCTGGATCCTCGGCTCCCTGACGACGGTCGCCACGCTCGCCGTCGTCGTCTTCGCGGTCCTGGTCGGCGCGACGGCGTTCCGGGCCCGCATCGTCGCCGACGTCGTCCCGCGCACCAGCGTGATCTCCTCGCGGATCGCCGCGCTCGAGGCCGCGCGGCCGTACCGCCTACCGCCGGACAGCGCTATCACCGCGGAGGCGGCCGGCCAGGCGCTGCATGCCCTGCTGTTGGCCGGGAGACATGCGGACGCCGACGCGCGGCTCCTCCTCCCCGAGCGCCTCTACGACGCGCCGCTCGCCCGCCCGTCGGAGGCGCCGCCGTTCCGCTCGCGCATGCCGACGGCCGAATGGGTCCAGGCCGCCGCCGCGGGGCTCTCCGCCGAGCAGCAGGCGCACCTCCGCGCCCGCGCCGAACACCCCGCGCTCGCCGAATTCGCGATGCTCGCGCGCGCCGGGGAGCTCGACGTCGTCGGCACGCGCTACGTGCTCCCCTTCCCGGACGACGCCGCCGAATGGGACCTCCCGGTCCCGAGCACGACGCCGTTCCAGGTGGCCGCCGAGGCGATGGTCGCCCGCGCGCTCCTCGCCCTCGACGCGGGCCGCGTCGCCGAGGCGGAGACGACGCTCCGCGAGGTCCTCTCCGCCGGCCTCCTGCTGGCCGACGAGGCGACGTTCTACACGGACGCCATGGCCGGCGTCGCCGTCGCGTCGACCGGGCTCACGCTCCTCGAGGCGCTCTACGACGCGACCGGCCGGGCGACGCAGGCCGCGGAGATCGCGCGGCTCGCCGAGACCGCCCGGCGCGCCGCCGCCGTCGCCGGAGGCCACACGCGCGCCAGCGCTACCGGGATCGGTGCGCGCGCCGGCGTCCCGCCGGCCGACGTCGCCCTCGACCCCGACGCGCCGCGCGCCGTCCGTTGGGAACGCGCGCTCGCCCACGTCATGCTCACCGAGTGCGGCTCGCTGCGCCGCCGGATCTTCGGCGAGTCCGACGAGTACCGCGCCTGGAAGGACGACGTCCGCGCCGCGCTGGTCCGCACGCCGGGCGAGGAGGCGCTGTTCGAGGTGATCGTGGAGTCGCCCGCACGGGCGCGGGCGCCGCGGGAGCGCAACCGCTGGAACCCCTTCGGCCTCGCCGCGCGGCTGCTCCCCGGCGGGCCGCGATGCAGCGTGGTCTGGAGCGCGCTGTAGCCCGGGGCGACGGCGCGGACGGGCGTCGCTCGCGGCCGTCGCGCTGGGCACCCGGGCGCGCGCCGGTGAGTCGAGCGGCGCCCGCACCCATGAGCGCGCGTGCACGCCGGCGAATCGAGCGGGACCCGCCGGCGCCCCGGCGCGGACCGGCGTTGCGTGAAACCGGGTAGTACGGTGCGGCCGTCTTGAACGGAGTAGGCGACGTCTCGTCGTATCGAGCCTGCCCCCGGACGAGCGCGCCGTCGGTCTCACACCCCGCGCGCCACGCGCCGCGCACCTCGACGGAAGGTACCGATGATCTGGGCGATTCTGGGCATTCTCGTCATGATCCCCGCGCTCCTCATCATCCCGCTCGGGCTCCCCGGGTTGTGGATCATGGTCGCGGTCCTGGCGGCGGGCGCGCTCGCGGGCGAGGTCGGCCTCGTGACGCTCGTGACCGCGGTCGTCCTCGCGGCCGGGGCGGAGCTCGCGGAGTTCCTGTTCGTCAAGCGGATGAGCGATCGGTACGGCGGTTCGCGCGGCGCGTTTTGGGGCGCGCTCGTGGGCGGGATCGTCGGCATCTTCGTCGGCGTGCCGATCCCCGTCGTTGGGCCGGTCGTCGCCGGGATCCTCGGCTCGTTCCTCGGCGCCGCGGCGGTCACGCTCTGGGAGCGGCGGCACCTCCCGTCCGCCGCCCGCGTCGGCTGGGGCGTCGTCCTCGGCCGCATGTTCGCGATCGCCGCCAAGATGGCCGTCGGCGTCGTGATCCTCGTGACCGGGGCGTGGGCGCTGCTGGTGGGGTGAGGGGTGGGTAAGCCGCGGCGCCTGGCGCGACGGTCCCGGTGCCAGGCGGCGCCCCGGTGCCACCCGCGCGGGCACGGCGATGCAGCGGCTGCCCATGTGCCTGCTGCCCACCTTCCTGGTACCGCTCCTCCTCGCCTCTCACGTCCTGATCTTCGCCTGGCTGGGGCGCTCGGCACCCCCCGGTGGCGCTTCTCCGGCCGATGCCCTATAGTAGACCCTCTGCCATTCACGAAATCGGATCGACGACGATCCATAGTTCACCTTCCAACTTGAGGAGGACCGACTATGGCGTACGAACTTCCCCCGCTCCCCTACGGCTACGACGCGCTCGAGAAGGCGATCGACGAGCAGACGATGCGGCTGCACCACGACAAGCATCACGCCGCGTACGTCAACAACCTGAACGCCGCGCTCGAGGGTCACGCCGATCTCGCGGCGATGAGCCCGGAGGAGCTGATCCGCAACCTGGACCGCGTGCCGGAGAGCATCCGCACCGCCGTGCGCAACAACGGCGGCGGGCACGTGAACCACACGATGTTCTGGCAGATCATGAGCCCGAACGGCGGCGGCGCGCCGACGGGCGCGATCGCCGACGTCATCAACAGCACCTTCGGCGACTTCGAGACGTTCAAGAAGCAGTTCAACGACGCCGGCGCGAAGCGCTTCGGCAGCGGCTGGGCGTGGCTGGTCCGGACGCGGGACGGCAAGTTCGAGGTCATGAGCACCGCGAACCAGGACAACCCGATGATGGAGGGGCACTACCCCATCCTCGGGAACGACGTCTGGGAGCACGCCTACTACCTGCGCTACCAGAACCGTCGCCCCGAGTACCTCGAGGCGTGGTGGAACGTCGTGAACTGGGACGAAGTCAACAAGCGGCTCGAGCAGGCGAAGTAAGGCGCGAGGCGACGCCGCGCCGACCCCGGTGACGCACGGCATTGCGTGAGAGCGCGCCGCGCCGACCGGGCGCGCACGTCGCCAACGCCGACCGGGCGCGCACGTCGCCGGCGCCGACCCGTCGCGCCGGCCGCGAGCCCGCCGCCCCGGCACCGTCCGCGGGCGGCGGGTTCGCGTCTCGTTGGGTGCCCGCGTCCGCCGGGCCCGCCGCCGCGGCCGCCACGGCCGCCGCAACCGCCGCCGCTCGCGCGCCGTCGCTTGCCGCGGCGGGTTCACATACCGCCCCCGCGCCGGCGCCATGCCGTACCCATCGCGTTGACGCGCCCGGCAAGAGCGCGCTAGAATGCGCGCGTTCCCCGATGATCCATTCCACACGACCCCGCGATCCGATGAGTACGATCATGCGCGCGAGTCCTATCCGAACCCTGGTTGCGGCCGTAGCCGTCGCGTTCGTGGCGACGCCGGTCCTGGCCCAGGGGCCGAAGCGGCCGCTCGAGCACGAAGACACCTGGAACTGGCGCTCGATCCGCGGCAGCGAGATCTCCACCGACGGGCGGTGGGTCCTCTACTCGACGACGGTCGAGGACGGCGACGCCGAGCTGTTCGTCCACGCGCTCGGCGCCCAGACGGTACACCGCATCCCGCGCGGCCTCTCCGCGCGCTTCAGCCAGGATGCGCGCTTCGTCGTCTTCACGATCAAGCCGATGGACGCGGTCGTGGATTCGCTGAAGCGAGCCAAGGCGCGGCCGGACGCGATGCCGAAGGACTCGCTCGGGATCCTCGATCTCTCGACGGGTCAGGTCCACAAGGTCGAGCGCGTGAAGTCGTTCGCGCTCCCGGACGAGGGAGCGGGGTGGGTCGCGTACCTGCTCGAGAAGGACGCGAACCGCGCCGAAGGCAACCGGCAGGGCGGCGCCGGTGAGGGCGCCGCCGGCGCGGGTCAGCAACCGGGCGGCCAGCCCGCGGCCGCGGGCGGCGAGGCCGAGGGCGACCGCAACGCCCGGTCGGAGCGTCGCAAGGAGGACGGCTCGACGCTCGTGCTGCGCAACCTGGCCACGGGCGAGGAGCATCGGTTCGAGTACGTCGTCGCCTACCAGTTCTCCAAGAACGGAAAGCGGCTGGCGTACGCGGCGTCGAGCAAGGACGGCTCGGCCGATGGCGTCTTCGTCGTCGACGTCGCGAACGGGCGGGTCACGACGGCGCTCGCCGGGAAGGGCGACTACAAGCGGCTGGCCTGGGACGAGGCGGGCGAGCAGCTCGCGTTCCTGACCGACCGCGACGATTACGACGCCAAGCAGCCGTCGCACGCGCTCTACCTGTGGCGCGCCGGACGCGGCGAGGCGACGGCGGTCGCGCGCGAGGGCGCGCGCGGCATCCCCGCCGGCTGGTGGGTGAGCGAGCATCGCACGCCGAGCTTCTCGAAGAGCGGGCGTCGCCTCTTCTTCGGCACCGCGCCGCGCCCGGCGCCCGAGCCGGACGAGAGCGAGCTGCCGCTCCCCGAGGAACGCGTCAAGGTCGACATCTGGAACTGGAAGGACCCGCTCATCCAGCCGATGCAGCTCGTGCGGGCCCAGCAGGAGCGTAACCGCAGCTACGTGGCGGTCTACCACACCTCCAACGGCCGGCTCGTACAGCTCGCCGACCAGACCGTCCCGGAAGTCATGGTCTTCACCGACGGCGACCCGAAGCGGCTGATCGCGACGTCGCAGATCCCCTACATGCAGCTCGTCTCGTGGGACGGCACCTTCAACGACGTCTACCTGGTCGACGTCGAGACCGGCGCGCGCGAGTTGATCCTGAAGAAGCTCGAGGGCGGCTTCGGTGGCGCGTTCCGCCTGTCGCCGTCGGGGCGCTACGCCGCCTGGTACGACGGCCAGAGCCTCGCCTGGTTCGCCATGGACCTCGAGCGCGGCGACGTCGTCAGCCTGACGGAGTCGGTGCCGCACCCGGTCTACGATGAGCTGGACGACCACCCGGACGAGCCGCCGCCGTACGGCGCCGCCGGCTGGACCGCGGACGAGAAGTGGTTCCTCGTCTACGACAAGCACGACATCTGGGCGACGGACCCGACCGGCCGCCAGCCGGCGCGCAACCTCACCGAGGGCGTCGGCCGCGAGCAGAACCTGCGCTTCCGCTACGTCCGTCTGGATGACGACGAGCGCGGGATCGACGTGTCCCGGCCGGTCCTCCTCTCGGCCTTCGATCTGGGCACCAAGGCGAGCGGCTTCTACCGCGACCGGTTCGACGGCGACCGCCGGCCGGAGCGGCTGATCTTCGAGGACCGCGCGTTCGGCTCGCCGCAGAAGGCGAAGAACGCGGACGTGCTGCTGCTCACCCGCTCGCGGTTCGAGGAATTCCCGGACCTCTGGGCGACGGACCTGTCGTTCCGCGACATGCGTCGAATCAGCGACGCGAACCCGCAGCAGGCGCAGTTCCTGTGGGGCACCGCCGAGCTGGTCGAGTGGCGCTCCGTCGACGGCACGCCGCTCCAGGGGATCCTGATCAAGCCCGAGGGCTTCGATCGGTCGAAGAAGTACCCGATGATGGTCTACTTCTACGAGCGGATGTCCGATGGGCTGCACCAGTACCGCATGCCGGTCCCCGACCGCGCGAGCATCAGCTTCAGCTTCTACGCGAGCCGCGGCTACCTGGTCTTCGTCCCGGACATCCCGTACCAGATCGGGTACCCGGGCGAGAGCGCGGTGCACGCGGTCGTGCCGGGCGTCCTCGAGCTGATCCGGCGCGGTTTCGTCGACGAGAAGGCGATCGGCGTCCAGGGGCACTCCTGGGGCGGCTACCAGATCGCGTACATGATCACGCAGACGGACATCTTCGCCGCCGCGGAGGCCGGCGCGCCCGTCTCGAACATGATCAGCGCCTACGGCGGGATTCGCTGGAGCAGCGGGATGAGCCGCATGTTCCAGTACGAGAAGACGCAGAGCCGCATCGGCGGCACGCTCTGGGACTCGCCGCTGCAGTTCATCGAGAATTCGCCGATCTTCTGGGCGGACAAGGTCAACACGCCGCTCCTGATGCTGCACAACGACCAGGACGGCGCGGTGCCGTGGTACCAGGGGATCGAGTACTTCGTCGCGCTGCGTCGCCTCGGCAAGCCCGTGTGGATGCTGAACTACAACGGCGAGGACCACGGGCTGACGAAGTGGCACAACAAGAAGGACTGGGCGATCCGCATGCAGCAGTTCTTCGACCACTTCCTGAAGGGCGCGCCCGCGCCGGTCTGGCTCGAGAAGGGCGTGCCGGCCGTGGCAAAGGGGCGGACGCTCGGGCTGGAGCTGGTGACGGAGGTCACGACGGACCGGCCGTAGCGCAGCGGGGTGAGCGCGAGGGGGCCGGCGCGCCGGAGGTAGCGCGCACCGGTGGGCGAGCGCCCGGGCGCCGGTCGCGCGACCGGCGCCCGGGCCGTCCCCAGACCTCGTGCGGCGCAGGCGACAGGCGGGGCCGGGCGGGGCGGTGGTTGAACGCCCCGCCCGGCCCCGTGTACATTTGGGGCGGCTTTCAACCATACATACGGCCGCGGATCGGGGCGGCCGTGCAACCTCATGATCTCGGAAGTGGAGTAGCGATGCGGCGGATCCTGGTCACGGGAGCGGCGGGGCAGATCGGCTCCGAGCTCGTTCCTGCCTTACGTGCACGTTATGGCGAGGACGCCGTCGTCGCATCGGATATTCGGCGGCCGGCCGATGCGTTGGCCGAGGCCGGCCCTTTCGAGCTTCTCGACTGCCGCGACGGCAATGCACTCGCCGACGTCGCCGCGCGCCACCGCATCGACACCATCTACCACCTCGCCGCGATCCTCTCGGCGACGGCCGAGCGCAACCCGCAGAACGCGTACGACGTCAACATGAACGGGCTGTACGCGGTCCTCGAGGTCGCGCGGGAGCGCGGGTGCGCGGTCTTCACGCCCAGCTCGATTGCCGCGTTCGGCCCGTCGACGCCGCCGGACCCGACGCCGCAGGACACGATCCAGCGGCCGACGACGATGTACGGCGTGACCAAGGTCGCCGGCGAGCTGCTCTGCGACTACTACCACCAGCGCTTCGGCGTCGACACGCGCGGGCTGCGCTATCCGGGGCTGATCTCGTACGTCGCGCCGCCCGGCGGCGGGACGACGGACTACGCGGTCGAGATCTTCTACCACGCCCTCGAGCACGGCCGCTACTCCTGCTTCCTCGGCCCCGACACCCAGCTCGACATGATGTACATGCCGGACGCGATCCGCGCCTCGATCGAGCTGATGGAGGCCGACCCCGCGCGGCTCCGGCACCGCAACGCCTTCAACGTGACGGCCATGCAGTTCACGCCGGCGACGCTGGCCGACGCCATCGCCCGGCGCATCCCCGGCTTCGAGATCGAGTACGACGTCGACCCCGTCCGCCAGGCGATCGCGGACTCGTGGCCGCGTCGCCTCGACGACTCCGCCGCCCGCGAGGAGTGGGGATGGCAGCCCGCCTACGATCTCGAGGCCATGACCGACGACATGCTCGCCCAGCTCTCGAAGAAGCTCGGGCTCCCGCTCGCGCCGGCGCAGTGAACCGAATCACGGGCCCGGCCGGCGCCCGTCGTCCCGGTGCCGGCCTCGCCCCTCGACCTTAGTGAGAACGACCGCTCAGGAGAGAACGATGCCGCTCGACCGAATCAGCGAAGTGCTCCAGAACCACGTGGCCGACCTGGAGCGGAAAGGCACGGCCAAGGGCGCCGAGACGGTGGTGACCAAGGTCATCCCGCCCTCGGGCGACCGCGGCCCCCGCTTCCTCCTCGAGGGCCACGGCGAGCGCGAGTTCATTCGCATGAACTCCAACTCGTACCTCGGGATGGGGCTTCGTGCCGAGATCATCGAGGCGGAAGAAGAGGGCGCGCGCGCCTTCGGCGCCGGGCCGGGCGCGGTCCGCTTCATCAGCGGGACCTACGCGCCCCACGTCGAGCTCGAGCGGCGCCTCGCCGCGTTCCACGGCCGCGAGGCGGCGATGATCTTCTCGTCCGCCTACGCCACGATCATGGGCGTGATCAACCCCCTGGTCAGCGCCGACACGATCGTGATCAGCGACGAGCTGAACCACAACTCGATCATCAACGCGATCCGTCTCGCCCGCCCGCTCGACAAGGCGGTCTACCCGCACCTCGACATGGCCGCGCTCGAGAAGGCGATCGAGGACGCCGCCGGCCGCGCGAAGCGCGTCGTCGTCATCACCGACGGCATCTTCAGCATGCGCGGCGACCACGCGCCGCTCGACGCCATCGTCGAGATCGCGCGCCGGCACGACCACAAGTTCCCCGAGAACATCGTCGTCGTGGTCGACGACTCGCACGGCGTCGGCGCGTTCGGCGCGACCGGCCGCGGGACCGAGGAGTACACCGACTCGCCGAAGGTCGACGTGCTGATCGGCACGCTCGGCAAGGCGTTCGGCGTGAACGGCGGCTACGTCGTCTCCAGCGAGGCGGTCATCCGGTACCTGCGCGAGACTGCGCCGTTCTACATCTACTCGAACCCGATCACGCCCGGCGAGGCGAACGCGGCGATGAAGGCGTTGGAGATCCTCGACAGCCCGCGCGGCCGCGAGCTGCTCGACCGGCTCCGCTCGCTGACCCGCCGCTTCGAGCAGGGCCTGGTCGACGCCGGCTTCGAGGTCATCCCCGGCGAACACCCCGTCGTCCCGCTCCTGGTCCGCGACACCGCGAAGACCCGCGCCCTGGTCGCGCACCTGTTCGAGAACGGCGTGCTGGCCACCGGCCTCGCCTACCCGGTCGTCCCCCGCGGCGACGAGGAGATCCGCTTCCAGATCAATGCGGATCATACGGAGGGGGATATCGATTATGTGCTGGAGGTGCTCAGGCGGTTCAACGGATAGGTGCTGGTTTTTAGGGCTTGGGGCTCAGGGCTCGGGGCTCAGGGGGTGGTAGCCGGGGTTGGAAGCGACGCGGGGGTAATCAGGGTGGCCGGGTGCCCGAGCTGCCCGGGTGTCCAGGGTGCCCCAGGCGCCTTGGGTGCCCCGGTGCATGGGGTGCCCCGGTGCATGGGGTGCCCCGGTGCATGGGGTGCCCCGGTGCCCGAGGCGCGACGCCGGTCGCCACACCCCGGCATCCAGCGCCCCACGACGTCACCTGAGCCCTGAGCCCCGAGCCCTGAGCCCTGACTCGCCGAGCCCCGAAGCTCCCCCTACGCCGCCCTCTTCCCCTCCAGCTCGTCCTCGTCCAGCTCCCGCACCGATCCCACGTCCGGCCGCTTCCCCGTCACGATTCCCTTCACGACTTCGAACAAGATCGCCGGCGCGGGCTGGTCCTTCTTCATGTAGGTCACCGAGTGTGCGTCGACGAGGACGAGGGCGATGCGCGGGTCGTCGGGGCCGCCGTCGCGGGCGCCGCCCTCGTCGCCGAACCACGCGCGCCAGTCGGGGGAATAGAGCTCGCGGATCTTCGCGCGGTCCTGCGTGACCCGCGCCGTTCCGCTGACCGAGACCCACTCCCGCGTGCGGTCGCGGTAGTAGGCGAGGTTGACGTGGGGGTCGGTGGCGAGTTCGTCGAGCTTGTTGCTCTCGATGTTCGTGACGAACCAGAGGTCCGCGCCGTCGCTACGGTCCTGCGTCTGCATCGGCCGCGAGACGAGGTGGCCGTCCGGCCGCCGGGTCGTGAACATGCAGACCTCGATCCCGTCGATCAGGCGATACAGGTCCTCCAGCTTCTTCTCGGTGGGCACCTGCTCCGCCGCGTGGTGTCCTTCGGCCTTGCCGCTCATCGCTCCCGCTCCGGGAAGAGTCCGTGAAGATCGCGTCGTGCGGTGAGGTTCTCGATCGCGTCGTGCCGTGAAGGTCTCGTCCTCGGCCGACGACGGTACGGAGCACGAGGCGTGCCGGGGGAGTGGCGGGGGTGGGGGAAACGGAGGAGGAGCGCGCGGGGGCGCCGGGTCGAACGGCAGAGGGTAGGCGACGGGCGTTGGATGCTACGCGGCGAGTCGGGTCGCCCGCGGCGGGCGGCGAGTCGGGTCGCCCGCGGCGGGCGGCGGGCCGGGCCGCGAGCGGCCCGGCCCGGCCGCCGCCCGTCAGGCGTTCGTCCAGTTGACCGTCTGCGTGACCGTCGCGCCGCAGAACGAGCCTTCCATCGTGGCGCGGTGTTCGACAAGGTTCACCCGCAGCGAGTAGTCGATCGTGCAGCGGCCCTGCCGACCCGCCGTCTCCCAGCGGAACGCGCCGCTGTAGTCGAGCGACATATCGCCGACCGGGTCGTCGCCGACCGTTTCAGCGTAGAACGACCAGGAGAGGTTCGGGTCGCCATTGATCGAGAACTCCTGCTGCCGAGCCATGACGCGACACTTGTCGTGCGTCTGCGTCCCCTCCATTTCGAAGGTGACCCGGTCCTCCTCCGGGTACTCGGCGATGTCGAGCGTCACCTGCGCGGCCACCGTGCCGCCGTAGGGGCACGGCGCAGTGGCCGAGCGCGTCAGCGTCAGGTGCTCCCCCCCGTGCGACTGCGGCGCGAAGTCGCTGCCGAACGGATGCATCCCGGCGGGCGCGGCCGTGTTCAGCCCTCCGGCATACAGCCTGAAGAACACGTCGACGCCGACTTCGCCCAGCGCCACGGCCAGCGCCTGGGCCTCTTCGGCCGACAGCTGCGACTCCTCGGGCTCGGTCGAATCGTCGCTACACGCCACCGCGCCCGACGCCAGCACCAGCGCGAGCAATCCAGCGGTCAAGTCCTTCCTCATTCTAGCCTCCTCAGGAAGGTGAGTAATCTCCCGTTCACGGGGCCCGGTCCGTCCGCGCCGCCCACCGTGCACGGCTCCGGGGGGACGCCCAATTTAATGCACGACGCGGCGATTGCGCACTACCCTTGTTGCGTCGATCGCTTATGACCCGTGTGGCCTCGACCACGTACCACCTCCGCAGCCTCGACCGCGCATCGTACTGGGCTAGCACCCATCGCGGCGCCGCGGACCCCCTCGGCTCGGCCGATACTCCCGGGCGGACGCAGCGAATCGGAGCGTCTTGGAATGTCCCGGCAGCGCGACGCCGCGCGTTCCATAATCAGCCGGCGACGCGGTGAAGGCGTCGCCGTCGATGCTGTAGGTCGGCTGTTCGTAGCTGGAGGTTCCAATGCGCGTAACGCACCTGACGACCGGGATCGTTGCGACGCTCGTCGTCGCCTTCACGGCCGCGGCCTGCCAGGATCCCGCCGGGCCCGAGGCGGCGCCGGAAGCGATCGGGACGCTGCCGCGAAGCCTCACCGCGGTCGAGGTGGAAGTCATCGCGCGATCGAACGCTTTCGCTTTCGACCTGCTGCGCCAGGTCCACGCCGCCAGCCCTGACCGGGCCAACATCTTCCTCTCGCCGCTCAGCGCGTCGATGGCGCTCGGGATGACGATGACCGGCGCCGCGGGCGAGACGTTCGACGCCATGCGTGCGACGCTCGGGTTCGACGGCCTCGACCAGGCCGAGATCAACCAGGCCTACCGCGAGCTCACGCGAATGCTCCTCTCGCTCGACCCGCGGGTCGAGCTGCGCATCGCGAACTCGACGTGGGCCCGCAAGGGGCTCCCGTTCGATAGCGGGTTCTTCGAGGCGGTCCGGACCTGGTTCGATGCCGAGGCGCGCGAGCTGGACTTCGGCGACCCCGCCTCCGTAGACGTGATCAATGGGTGGGCGGCCGACAAGACCAACGGCCGCATCCGGGAGGTGATCGAAACCATACCGGACGAAGCCATCCTCTTCCTCCTCAACGCCGTGTACTTCAAGGGGAAGTGGACCGACCGGTTCGATGCGGCGAATACGTCGCCTGGGCCGTTCACGCTCGCCGACGGCTCGGTCGTGCAGGTCCCGCGGATGCGCGGCACCCCGCCGACCCGGTACCTCTCGCTCCCGGACGTGACGGTCGGCGAGATCCCCTACGGCGGTAAGGCGTTCGTCATGACGATCGTCGTGCCCAGGACCGGCACCGTCGCCGACCTGGTCGCCTCGCTCGACGATGAGACGTGGAACCGCTGGATCGCGAGCGCGAGCGATTTCGGACGGGTCCGCGTCGAACTGCCGAAGTTCGAGCTCGCATACGGCGACAGGTTGAACCTCGCGCTGAAGGCGCTCGGAATGGGCATCGCGTTCGACCCCGAGCGCGCCGACTTCTCCCGCCTCACGCGCGCGGCGCGAGCCTACCTCAGCTTCGTCAAGCAGGACACCTACCTCAAGGTCGACGAGGAGGGGACGGAGGCCGCGGCCGTGACGAGCGTTGGCTTCGGCGTCACGAGCGTGAATCCCCCGCCCCCCGAGCTGATCGTGGACCGGCCCTTCCTGGTGGCGATCAGGGAAAGGTTGTCGGGGACGATTCTTTTCATCGGCGTGATTGGGGATCCGAGGGGGTAGGGCTCAGGGCTCGGGGCTCAGGGCTCGGGGCTCAGGGGTCGGGGCTCAGGGGGCAGCATCGGGTGTCGGGCTCCCGACTCACACCCCCGCCCCTACCGCAATCGCCGCGGGCGCACGCGAGCTGGTCGCCGGGGGGCGCACGTGGTCGGGCGGCGGGTGGGCGGCCGGCGCGTTGGCGGCCGGCAGGTGGGCGGCCGGCAGGTTGGCGACCGGCACGTTGGCGACCGGCGCGTTGGCGACCGGCGCGTTGGCGGCCGGCGGCTGCGCGCCGACGGGGTGCTCACCGTCCGCTCCGTCCCCAGCCGCTATTGCATGCGCATGTCCAGATGGGACAGGCGTTAGCCCCCGGCAAACGTAAGCGATTTTCTGTGAACACGTTACAACCCTCCCTACAACCCGTCGCGCTCTGTCTGCAGGAATTGTTGGTGCCGTCGTCTCCCGCGCGCCGAAGGCACGCGGTCGCAGCCGCTCGCGCCCCGTCCACCGGTGCTGATGGCGCACCAACCCCGGTTGGCCGCCCACTGAACCTCTCGGGCGGCCACCGCCCGGGTGTAGCCAATCGCACAACCAACGCCTTGTCGCGAGCGGTTGATCGATTCGGTCATCTATAGGCACCCAATCGCACGATCATCTCGGGCGGGCGGCTTTCGTTGTGCGATTCGGTGCCGTATAGCCACCTAATCGCACGAGAAACATCCGTTCAGCCTCGGTCGTGCACTTGGGTGCAGCCGCGCCCGCCAGGCGATGCGTCCGAGCCGCCCCTCGCCTTGCGCCGCCGCCCGCACAACGCGCGGGTCCGCCTACCGGCGCAGGTCGCCGGCGCGGCGCCGCCGTCGCGGCAGCCCGAA